>NZ_JBFBBK010000006.1:185828-229236 GCF_040682635.1 Streptomyces sp. NPDC051133 | reverse complement strand
GCCGGTGGACGGCTCGGTCATCGGCGGTGACTTCACCACCCTCCGCTCCCGCGGCGGCGACGTCATCCCCTCGCTCGGGGGACCGGGTTCGCGCGAGGGTCAGTTGACGTAGACCCGGGCGCCCGCGTCGGTGACGGGCGCGTACTTGGCCGTGAACCAGCCGCTCGAGAAGCACAGCGAGGATCCGGAGGTCTTGCTGAACTGCTGGTTGGTGAAGGCGATGCTGCTGTCGGCGTTGTCCGCCTTCCCGGTCAGGCTGGGCGCCTGGTAGACGCAGGTGACGGTGCCCAGCAGGGTGCGCAGCTTGACCGTGGTCTGGATGGTGGAGCCGGCGGCGGGCAGCACGGTGAGGGTGCCGTCGGAGGCGACCGTCGCGCTGTAGGGCAGGTGCTCGACGGTGATGCCGCTGACCCCGAGCACACCGGTGACGTTGCTGGTGCAGCTGCTGCTGTCGAAGGTGTGCGCGGTGACGGACTCGGTGGCCGTGCCGGGCGCGGCCGGGTTGCCCGTGACCGTGGCGGTGAACTGGGAGGACGTGCAGGACACGCCGCTGGTGCCGGTCGCGCTGGAGTAGAACGTGGCCGAGGTGCCGGAGGCCAGGGGTGCGGTGAGGGTGTCACCGACGGCGGCGGCGGTGCCGCCGGTGCCGCCCGTGGTGAGGACGGCGCTGCCGTCGGCGGAGGCGGGACCGGCCACGGCGAGGGTGAGCGCGGTGGCGGTGCCGGCCAGGGCCAGGAGGGTTCGCGTACGCATGCGGGTGCCTCTCTTCCGAGGTGGGGGACGGATGGAGCGAGGTGGGGTGGGGGTGTGGGGGCGCGTGCGTGCTGCGTGTGAGAGGTGGGGCGTGAGGAGGCGTGCGGGTGGCGCGGGTGATGCCGCCGGCGCAGGGCCGTTGCGCCTTCTCCGTACGCGACGGACCGGCGACGGCGGCGGGGCCGGATCCCGGCAGGGGGCTTCGACGGAAGACTCCGGCCGGGCCGGGCTCAGGGGCGGCCGGGCACGGACCGAATCCGCGCGTGCCGCAGGTGCGATGTGAGCGTTTGCCGTACATCGGTGAGAGCGGTTGCCGTCAGGGCCGGGAACGCGGCCGGGCCGCTCTGCGGATCCGGCGCCACGGATCCGGGAAACAGGGGAATTTGTAGACCTGATGAACCATCAACGTCAAGCGTTCACAAGGGAGTTGTCGAGCGAGATCGCGGACCGCGCACATCCGACACCCTTTTTTCACAGCTCCCTTGACCCTTCAAAGTAACCGGCGGTAACTTCCTGGCAGGCTACTGCCGCGTAACGAGAAAGCCCTTGCATCCGCCGGGAGCGCGAGGAGGCGTACGCGGTGGTCGCGGTCCGCGCCAGGACACCGCGCCACGGAAACCCCGACCCGCATCGTGATCCATGCCCATGGGAGCAGACATGGCCTCGTCCCCGGACGTCCCGTCCGTCGGCAGCACCCCCGAGAACCCGGGAAGCGGTTCAGCGTCCGAAGCCCCGAGCGCCGCCGGGACCGCCACCGGCGGCGAGCGGCGGGGGCGGGTCCGGGCACGCCGGGCCGCGGTGATGGCGGTCCCCGCCACCCTGCTCGCCGCCGGTCTCGCGGTCCTCACCGCGCAGGGCGCGCTGGGTGTGCAGTTCGCGATCTCCGGCATGCCGTTCACGGTCACCGCGACGGAACTGAACGGAACCGGTTTCGAGCAGTTCGGCGGCCTCGACACCATGGCGGACGGCAGCCCGAACGCCGGGGACACGGGCGGGCAGGTGCTCATCGTCACGTCCGCGATCAAGAACGCCACGCTCGACCACCTGTGCCAGAGCGTCGACCTCGGCGGCACCAACCTGCTCATCACCGCGGGCAGTGGCGCGGCCAAGGTGCGGGCCAGCGATCTCACCACCGACTCCACGGAGCTGTCCGGCGACGCGGCGTTCAACAACATCGAGATCGGCAACGACGCCAGCACGCTGGACAAGGCGGGCGTGAAGGGCCCGATCGGCGTCTTCAGCCAGCAGGCCGACACCGTGCACATCGGCAATCTGCGGCAGACCAACTACGCGACCACGGCCGGTGTGTTCAAGTTGCCGGGCCTCAAGCTCCGGTTCAGCGACTCGGGTTGCTGAGCGCGGTGGCCGACCGTCCACGCCGGGGAGCGCGGGCCGCCTTCCGCGGCTGGCGGTCCCGCCGGCCGTTCTGGGGCGGGCTGCTGCTCGCCCTGGGCGGGGGCGAGATCCTGCTCACCGAGAAGGCCTCGCTGAAGGTCGTCATGCACATCGGGATGCAGGGCCTGGCCGGCTATCTGCTGCCCGGCCTGATGGTGCTGCTGGGCCTGCTGATCCTCTTCAACCCCGCCCAGCGGCTCTTCTACTCCATCACCGGCGTCCTGCTCGCCCTCGGCACCTGGCTCACGTCCAACCTGGGCGGCTTCTTCCTCGGCCTCCTGCTCGGCGTCACGGGCAGCTGCCTCGCCTTCGGCTGGCTCCCGGACCAGGAGCCCCGGGTCAGCCGCCGCAAGCGGCGCAGGCAGGCGCGCGCGGCGACGGAACGGCCCGCGCACGAGCAGGACGGGGAGCCGACGGAACGGCCCGCGCAGGAGGGGGAGCTGACGGAGGGCGCGGTCTGAAGGCCGTCGGCCGGCCCCGGTCCCCCGGTCCGCCGGTCCCGAGCGCGCCTCCGGCTCAGCCCGCGGCGGCCGGCGACTGCGAGGCGGCCGCCGCGTCGGCCGCCGTCCCCTCGCTCGCCGTGCGGACCGCCGTCGGCTCCACGACCGGCGCGGTCGCGCCGCCCGGCGTGCCGGACTCGTCCTTCATCGCCTTCGCCTCGCTCTTCAGGATGCGCATGGACTTGCCCAGCGCGCGGGCGGTGTCGGGGAGCTTCCTGGAGCCGAACAGCACGATGAAGACGACCGCGACGATCAGCAGGTGCCAGGGCTCCAGTCCGTTGCGCAGCATGAGCGCCCCTCCCTTTCTCACATTGTCCTGAAGACCGAGGGCTCCTGTGCCACCGGCCGGCGCAGCGATGGTTGCTACATTGCGCAACTGTACAACCTGGGGTGGGACACCGGGGGGGGCGCCACCGCGAACGGCCGGCGGCCGGGGCGTGACCTGTGCCCTACCGCCGTCGCCGGTCGAGCCGGGCCCTACCGCCATCGCCGGTCGAGCCGGGCCCTACCGCTGTCGCCGGTCGAGCCGGGCCCTACCGCTGTCGCCGGTCGAGCCGGGCCTTCACCGTCGCGAGGGCGAGGGCGTACACGCCGAGCACGGCCGTGAGCAGCAGGTGGTAGCCGGTGGAGAGCGGCGCGAGGCCCAGCGCCGCGCCCAGCGGACCGGCCGGGACGGCCAGGCCGACGGCGGTGAGCAGGGCGGCCGCCCAGCCGACGGGACCCAGCCGCCCGCCTTCCGTCAGCCGCCGCCCGCTGCGCAGGAGCAGCATGACCAGTGCCTGGGTGAGCAGGTTCTCGGTGAACCAGGCGGAGTGGAAGACGGCCTCGTCGTCGAGGGCGTCGGGGCCGTGCAGGGCGAGGGCGAGCACCCCGAAGGTGGCGAGGTCCGCGACGGCGTTGAGGACGCCGAAGCCGGTGATGAAGCGCAGGAAGGCGGGTGGCCGCAGCACCGTCGGCCGGCCCAGCGCACGCGCGCCGGGGCGGTCGTGGGCGAACGCGAGCTGGGCGGCGTCGAAGCACAGGTTCTGCACGAGCACCTGGGCCGGGAGCATCGGCAGGAAGGGCAGCAGCAGTCCGGCGGCGAGCATCGCGAGGACGTTGCCCAGGTTGGAGGAGAGCGTCACGCGCAGGTAGGAGGCGATGTTGGCGCTGCTGTACCGGCCGGCGACGACGGCGTGCCCGAGCGCGGTGAGGTCCTTCTCGCCGAGCACCACGTCGGCGCTCTCCCG
Organism: Streptomyces sp. NPDC051133; assembly: GCF_040682635.1. Classification (NCBI taxonomy): domain Bacteria; kingdom Bacillati; phylum Actinomycetota; class Actinomycetes; order Kitasatosporales; family Streptomycetaceae; genus Streptomyces; species Streptomyces sp. NPDC051133. The sequence continues at coordinate 225,359 of NZ_JBFBBK010000006.1, read as the reverse complement.
GGCGACGGCCACGGCGCCGCGGGGCGCGACGCCGACGTCGGCGGCGAGCAGCGCGGGCACGTCGTTGACGCCGTCGCCGAGGAAGCCGACGGTGTGCCCGGCGGCGCGCAGTCCGGCGACGACACGGGCCTTGTCGGCGGGGGTGCAGCGGGCGATCACGGCGGTGGATCCGGCCGGGGCGGGGCCGGTGACGTCCGCGGCGAGGCGCACCTCGGCCGGTTCCAGGCCCAGGTCCCGGCAGGCGCGGGCGGCGGTGCCGGGGTGGTCGCCGGTGAGGACGTGCACGGTGACGCCGAGGCCGGCGAGGGTGCGCAGGGACTCGGCGGCGCCGGGGGCGAGTTCGTCGCGGAAGGTGACCAGCCCGAGGCAGGTGAGGCCGTGCTCGTCGGCGGGCGTGCGGGGGCGGGTGCGGGCGGGCCGGGTGGCGGTGGCGACGGCGAGCACGCGCCGGCCGGCCGCCGCCTCGCGCGCGGCGAGCGCGAGCAGCCGGTCGCGTTCGGCGGGCGGCAGCGCGCAGCGGTCCAGGACGTCCTCGGCGGCGCCCTTGGTGATCAGCCGGTGGCGGCCGAGACCGTCGGCGACGACGGCGGTGGCGTGGCGCCGGCCGGCCTCGACGGGCAGGGCGGCGAGACCGTCGTACTCCTCACCGGCCGGTCCCGCGGCCTCCAGCAGGGCCTCGTCCAGGGCGTCGGGGGCGGGGAGTTCGGCGAGCTGGAGCGTCCACCAGGCGGCGACGGCGGCCCAGTGCAGCACCTCCGGGTCGTCCCGGCCGTCCGGTCCGAGCGAGCGGGCGACGACGGGCCGGTCCTGGGTGAGGGTGCCGGTCTTGTCCACGCACAGCACGTCGATCGCGCCGAGGTCGTGCAGCGCGGGCAGCCGCCGGACGACGACCCGGTGGGTGCGGGCCAGCAGGGCGGCGCCGCGGGCCAGGCAGGTGGTGACGATGACCGGGAGCATCTCGGGGGTGAGCCCGACCGCCACCGCCACCGCGAACGGCAGGGTCTCCAGGCCCCAGCCGCGCAGCGCGGCACCCGCCATCAGGACCAGCGGCGGGGTGAGCAGCATGAAGCGGACCAGCACCCACGCGATGCCGTGCACGGACCGGTCGAAGGCGCTGGGCTCGCGGCGGTCCGGGGCCCGCTGGGCGGCGGCGAACCGGGTGCCGGGGCCCGTCGCCACGACCACGGCGGTGGCGCTGCCCGCCGCGACCGCGCTGCCCTGGAAGCACAGGTGGGACTCCGCGCCCGGACCGGCCGGGTCGGCGGCGGTCTTGGGCGCGGGCGCCGACTCGCCGGTGAGCGCGGCCTCGTGCACGCTCAGCCCGCGGGCGCGCAGCAGCCGTACGTCGGCGGGCACGAGGTCGCCGGGGCCGAGCCGTACGACGTCGCCGGGCACCAGGTCCGCGACCGGGACCTCGCGGGCGCGGGGTGCGGAGGTGTCGTCGGTGCGGCGGAGCACGGTGGCCGTGCCGGTGACCAGGTCGCGCAGCGCGGCCAGGGAGCGGTCGGCGCGCCGCTCGCCGGCCGCGCGCAGCACGCAGCTGACGGCGACGAGCGCGAGGATCACCCCGGCCGTGCCCCAGGAGGCGACGAACGCCGAGACCAGGCCGAGGGTGAGCAGGACGGCGGTGAACGGCTCGCGCAGGCCGCGCAGACAGCGCCGGAGCCAGGAGGGGGTGTGCGGGCGGGGCGGGGTGTTCTCGCCGACGGCCGCGAGCCGGGCGCCGGCCTCGGCGTCGGTGAGTCCGCGCGGGCCGGTGTCCAGGTGGCGCAGCACCTGCAGGGCGGTGCCGGTCCCCGGGTCAGATGCCATGGAGGCGGCGGGCCCGGGCCGGGGCGGGCGTGTCCCGTTCGGCGAGCCGGCCGACGAGGAGCCGTACGACGTCGACGACGGCGGCCTGTTCGACGGCGTCGACGAAGTACACCTGGCGCCGGCCCTCGCGGCGGGAACGGACGAGACCGGCGAGCTTGAGCTTGGTCAGGTGCTGGCTGACGGCGGGCAGCGCGCCGCCGACCCGCTCGGCGAGCCCGGTGACGTCGCTCTCGCCCCGGGCCAGCGCCCACACGATGTGCAGCCGGGCGGGCGAGGCGAGGAGTCCGAACGCGGCGGCCGCCTCGGCGAGTACGTCGGCGGAGGGGTCCTGATGGCCGGTGCCGGGCGCTGTCGCCACTGTCGCTTTCCTCCCGCTGCGTCGTCACCGTGTTCGCGTCGCTGTGTTCCGTCTGTGCGGGGATTCAGTCTAGGTGCGCGGGAACTTCCCGGGCGCCCTGTCAGTTTCTACGGTGCTGTAGAAGGTGCCGGCGGTGTGCTGAGGGAGCACCCGACCGCGGATACGAGGAGTGCGCATGGCCCTGTGGGACCGCGTCAAGGAGTCGGCGTCGCAGATGCAGACCCAGTTGGTGGCGAAGAAGAACGACCTGAAGAGCGGCGCCTTCCGCGACGCGAGCATGGCGATGTGCGCGCTGGTGGCGGCGGCCGACGGGACCGTCGACCCGTCGGAGCGGCAGCGGGTGGCCCAGCTCATCGCCACGAACGAGGTGCTGCAGAACTTCCCGGCGGACGACCTGAGGCGCCGCTTCGAGGAGAATCTGAACAAGCTGACGACCGACTTCGCCTTCGGCAAGGTGAGCGTGCTGCAGGAGATCGCCAAGGCGAAGAAGAAGCCGGCCGAGGCGCGCGCGGTCATCCAGATCGGCATCGTCATCGGCGGCGCGGACGGCGACTTCGACAAGACCGAGCAGGCGGTCGTGCGCGAGGCGTGCTTCACCCTGGAACTGCCGCCGCACGAGTTCGACCTCTGAGCCACCGGGCGACGGGCGAGGATGGGGGCATGCTCGACGACCTCGACCGGGCCCTCGTCCACGCCCTGCACGTGGACGGCCGGGCGCCGTTCAGCCGGATCGCCGAGGTGCTCGGCGTCTCGGCACAGACCGTGGCGCGCCGCTACCGCCGGCTGCGCGCGGAGGCCGGGCTGCGCGTGGTGGGGCTGGCCGACCCGCACCGGGCCGGCCGCGCGCAGTGGCTGGTCCGGCTGACGGCGACGGCGCGCTCCGCGCAGAACGTCGCCGAGGCGCTGGTGCGGCGGCCGGACACGTCCTGGGTGAAGCTGACCTCCGGGGGCACGGAGATCACGGCGGTGATCCACGCGCCGGCCGAGGACGGCTCCCCCGGCCCCCTCCTGCTGCGCGACGTCCCGCGCACCGGCGGCATCACCGCCGTCTCCGCGCACTGCCTGCTCCACACCTATCTGGGCGGCCCCGGCAACTGGCGGCGCAGCGCCCAGGCCCTCGACGAGCGGCAGCAGACGGCCCTGGCGTACCGGGAACCGGCGGAGGCGTCACGGCAACCAGGGCCGGAGGACGCGGAGTTGCTGGCCGCGCTGGAGCGGGACGGACGGGCCGGGCAGGGAGAGCTGGCGCGGGCCACGGGCTGGTCGGCGACGACCGTGGCCCGGCGGCTGGCCGAACTGCGCGCGGCCGGCGCGCTGTTCTTCGACGTGGAGGTGGACGCCGGGCTGTTCGGCGTGCGCACCCGGGCGCTGCTGTGGCTGTCGGTGCGCCCGGCGGACCAGGAGAAGGTCGCCCGCGCGCTGGCCGGCCATGACGAACTGGCCTTCGTGGCGGCGACCACCGGCCGCACCAACCTGGTCGCCCAGGCCCTGTGCCGCGACCCGGCCGACCTGCACCGCTACCTCACCCGGCGGCTCGGCTCGCTCCGGGAGATCGACACGCTGGAGTCCAGCCCGGTGCTGCGCACCCTGAAGGCGGCGAGTCCCGCGATGGCCCTGCCGAGCGTACGGCGCAAGGGTCCTGCCGGGTGAGGCCGGTGAGCGACGGCGTGCCCGTCTAGGCTCCCTCCCCCGTGCCGACCCGTGCGCTCGCCGCCCACGTCACGCCCAGCAGCCCCATCGCCACCCAGCACGCGTCCTGGGCCGCGGTGAGCCCCCCTCCCGCCAGGTAGACGCTCCCGAGCACCGCCACGCCCAGCGTGGCGCCCAGTTGCTGCACGGCGTTGAGCAGTCCGGCCGCCGAGCCGACCTCGTGCGGGCGCAGGGGGTGCAGGGCGAGGGTGAAGAAGGCGGGGGTGAACAGGCCGGCACCGAGGCCGATGAGGGCGAGGGCGGGCAGCAGCGTGACCGGGTAGTGCCCGGGTGCGGTGCTGCCGTACGCGGCGACGGCGGCGGCCAGGCCCGCCAGCAGCACGCCGAGCCCGTACGGCATGACACGGCGCCCGTGGCGTCGTACCAGCCGGGAGCCGGCCTGCCAGGAGGCGACGGCGAGCCCGGCGGACCACGGCAGCAGGCTCAGGCCGGCCGGCAACACCCCGGTTCGGGCGTCGAGTTGCAGCTGCAGGACGACCACCGTCGTCAGGCCGTTGGTCACCGCGAAGAAGGCCGTGGAGGTGACCAGGGCGGCCGGGAAGCCGCGGTGGGTGAACAGGCTCGGCTCCACCAGCGGGCGGGCCGACCGCCGCTGGTGCACGCCGAAGCCCGCCAGCACGAGCAGTCCGGCGGCCGCCGACGCCCACGAGCGCAGGGGAAGCCGGCCGAGGTCGCCGCCGACCAGCGGGTACACGACGAGGCCGGTGCCGAGCGCGGCCAGGGCGGTGCCCGGCCAGTCGAGGGCGGGGCGGTGCGGGGCACGGTTCTCCGGCAGGTACGCCGAGAGGGCCAGCACCACGGCGGCCACCGGCACGTTCACCAGGAACGCGGCCCGCCAGGACGAGCCGAACAGGTCGGCGTGGGTCAGCACACCGCCGACGACCGGCCCGCAGACGGCGGCGAGGCCCATCACCGGACCGATGCTGCCCAGCGCCTTCGCCGTCTCCGCCCCGGAGAACATCGCCTTGATGAGCCCGATGGTCTGCGGGACGATCAGGGCCGCCGCGGCGCCCTGGACCGCGCGGAAGGCGATGAGCGGGCCCGCCGCGGGTGCGAGCGCACAGGCCACGGACGCCGCCGTGAACACCGCGACGCCGAGGACGAACATCCTTCGCCGGCCGGCGATGTCACCGAGCCGGCCGCCGGTGATCAGCAGCACGGCGAACGGCAGGGTGTAGGCGGTGGCGAACCACTGGACGTCGCGGACCGGCCCCGCGAGGTCGGCGTGGACGGCGGGCGCGGCCACCTGGACGACGGTCGCGTCCAGCAGGTTCATCGCCTCGCCGAGCAGCAGCGCCACGAGGGCGAGGCGGCGGTGCGGGTGCGGGGGCGCGGCAGGCGTCTGTTCCGTGATCATGGGGTTTCCTCTCACGCTCTTGGACCGGAACCGGTCTCGGGTCAGCGTGGGAGGGGGCGGCAGGCGGACTCCACCTGGCGGGGGAAGACTGCGGATTTCTTCCATGGCCGGTGCACCTGTCGGGGGAAACCAACGCCCGTGCGGGGGCTGACACGCGCGGACGCGGGTGCCCCGGTGTCCGGGGCGCCCGCGTCCGTGCCTGGCGGCGTGGCCTCGTGCCGGGAGATCAGCCGAGACCGGTGGACTTCAGCCAGGTCTTGGCGACCTCCAGCGGGTCCTTCTTCTGGGACTGCACCTGGGTGTCCAGGTCCAGCAGGGTCGCGGTGTCGAGCTTCGCCGAGACCGCGTCGAGCGCGTCGGCGCCCTTCTTGGACAGCCCGCCCTTCTGGACGAGCGGCTGGACGTTCTCGAAGCCGAAGAGGTTCTTCGGGTCCTGCAGGACGACGAACTTCTCCTGGGAGATGGTCGTGTCCGTGGTGAACAGGTCGGCGACCTGCACGGCGTTCTTCTTCAGCGCCGTCTGGGTGAGCGGCCCGCCCGCGTCCAGGGCCTTGAAGGACTTGAACTGCAGCCCGTAGACGGACTTCAGGCCCACCAGGCCCTGCTGACGGGTCTGGAACTCCGGCGAGGCGCCGATGACCAGGTCCTTCGCGATGTCCTTCAGGTCGGCGATCGAGGACTTCCCGGTGAGGTGGTACTTGGCCGCGGTGGCCGGGTTGACCGTCACCGAGTCCTTGTTCTGCGCGGGCGAGGGCCGCAGCAGGGTGAGCTTGGAGTCCAGCTTGGCCTCGATGGCCGAGGTGGTCTCCTCGACGGTCTTCGGCGCCGCCTTGGAGTCCAGGTAGGCGAGCAGCGCGCCGTTGTACTCGGGCAGCACCGATATGGAGCCGTTCTTCAGCAGACCGTAAGTGGTCTCGCGGCTGCCGATGTTCGGCTTGTAGGTGACCTTGATTCCCTTGGCCTTGAGTGCCTCGCCGTAGATGTCGGCGAGCAGCGTGCTCTCGGCGAAGTTGTTGGAGCCGACGACGACGCTGTCGCCGCTCGCCTTGCCGCCCGACAGGGGGTCGTCGGACTTGCCGGAGGAGGAACAGCCCGCCAGCAGAGCCGTCGCCGCCGCGAGGGCGACCACCGCCGCGCCTCGGTTCCTCCGGATGGACCTGCTGATGTGGGTCGTGTAAGTCACTCGCTGATCCAATCCAGGGCCTTCTCGGTCAGTCAAGGCCGTCGGGTCACCGATCGGCCTCGATCTGCGGTCGGTTGAGCGCACGAGTGTCGCCCTCACGTCAGCCTCGCCTGCGCACACCGGGTGAGACCGCGATCCGCGACACCGCCCAGAACACCGCGAGGGTGGCCAGGGCGAGCCCCGCGACCAGGGTGGCCCCGCCGACGACCTTCGCGTAATCCCGCTGGTAGAGGCCGTCGATGATGTACCGGCCGAGGCCGCCGAGGCTGACGTAGGCCGCGATGGTGGCGGTGGAGACGATCTGGATGGCGGCCGTGAGCAGGCCGGTCAGGATCAGCGGGAGCGCGACCGGGACCTCCACCTGGAAGAGCACCCGGGTCTCGGACATCCCCAGGCCCCGCGCCGCGTCGACCGGGGACGGCTCGACCGAGCTGATCGCCTCGTAGGTGGTGACCAGGATCGGCGGCACGGCGAGCACCACCAGCGGGATCATCGCCGGCAGCAGGCCGAGCCCGATCCAGATGAACAGCAGCACCAGCAGCCCGAAGCTGGGCAGCGCCCGCCCGGCGGTGGCGATCAGCGCGAGGACGTTCCCGCCGCGGCCGGTGTGCCCGGTGACCAGACCGACGGGCAGTCCGATGACGGCGGCGATCGCGAGGGCCTCCAGGGTGTACCGGAGGTGTTCGCCGAGCCGCGTGGGGATGCCGTCGTAGCCGTGCCAGTGGGCACCGTCGCCGAGGAAGTCGTGCACGAAGTTCAGTACGTTCACCGGACGGCGCCCTTCTTCGGCATCCAGGGGGTGAGCAGGATCCGTACGAGGATCAGCACGAGGTCGGCGAGGATCGCCAGGGCGGCGATGGTCAGCACGGAGGTCACGGCGAGTTCGGGGCGGTGGTAGATGTTCGCGTCGTTGAGCAGGTTGCCGAGGGCGCCCTGGTTGCCGATGAGCATGCCGACGCTGACCAGGGAGATGCTCGAAACGGTCGCCACCCGCAGACCCGCGATGATGGCGGGCACGGCGATGGGCAACTGCACCTGGAGGTAGCGCCGTACCGGCCCGAGGCCCATGGCGGTGGCCGCGGCCAGGGTCTCCTGCGGCACCGAGCGGACGCCGTCCACGATCGCCGGGACCAGCACCACCAGGCTGTACACGGCGAGCGGGATCATCACCGTGGTCTCCGTCTGACCGGTGTAGTCGATGAGCACGACGAAGAAGGCCAGGGACGGGATGGCGTACAGCACGACGGTGAGGCCGAGGACGGGCGGGTAGAGCCAGCGGAACCGTACGCACAACTGGGCCACGGGCAGGGACACCAGCAGCCCGGCCAGCACCGGGATCAGTGCCTCCCGCAGGTGCAGGCCGATCAGCCCGGCGTAACTGTGCCCGAGGTCGCTCGGGATGTCGAAGAAGCCGCTCATCGCGCGGCCTTCGCGTCCTGCGGGACCTCGGTGTGGGCGGCGCGGATCGCCTCGCCGATGGTCTGCTGGGAGACGACGCCGACCGCGTGACCCTCGCCGTCCACGGCCACGGCCCAGCCGGTGGGCGAGAGCACGGCCGCGTCCAGCGCGGTGCGCAGGGAGTCTCTGCCGGGCACGAACGGCCGTCCGATCGGCAGTAGTTGTTCCCGGTCGATCTCCGCGGCGGTGAGCCGGTCCGGCTCGGCCCAGCCGAGCGGCCGTCCGTCGGCGTCGGTGACGAGCAGGTGGGGCACCCCGTCCCGGGAGGCGAACCGCTCGGCGTCCGCGTCGATCCCGACGAGCGGCGCGGTCTGCAACTCCAGGCCCCCGGACGGGAAGAAGGACAGCCGGCGGATGCCCCGGTCGGAGCCGAGGAAGTCCTCCACGAAGGCGTCGGCGGGCGCGCTGAGCAGTTCGGCGGGCGGGGCGAACTGGGCGAGACGGCCGCCGGTGCGCAGGACCGCGACCATCGTGCCGAGCTTGATGGCCTCGTCGATGTCGTGCGTGACGAAGACGATGGTCTTGCCCAGCTCGTCCTGGATGCGCAGGAGTTCCTCCTGCAGCCCCTTGCGGACCACCGGGTCCACGGCGGAGAACGGCTCGTCCATCAGCAGCACGGGCGGGTCGGCGGCGAGGGCGCGGGCCACGCCGACGCGCTGCTGCTGGCCGCCGGAGAGCTGGTACGGGTACCGCTTGGCGAGCGCGGTGTCGAGCCCGACGCGCTCCATCAGCTCCGCGGCCCGGGTGCGTGCCCTCTGCTTGCTCCAGCCGAGCAGGCGGGGCACGGTGGCGATGTTGTCGAGGATGGTGCGGTGCTGGAAGAGTCCGGCGTTCTGGATGACGTAACCCATCGAGCGGCGCAGGGTGTTGACCGGCTGCTGCCGGATGTCCGTGCCGTCGAGGAGGATGCTGCCCTCGCTGGGCTCCACCATCCGGTTGATCATCCGCAGGGTCGTCGTCTTGCCGCAGCCGGAGGGCCCGACGAGGACGGTGATCGCGCGGTCCGGTATCTCCAGGGACAGCCGGTCGACCGCGACCGTGCCGTCCGGATACCGCTTCGTGACTGAATCTATCCGTATCAAGACGCCGAATGCCCTTCGGGTTTGGCAGCTCGCTGCCCGCTTTCGGCCACGGTCGTCGATGCGCAGGCCGTTGCGGGCAGAGTCTAGACGGCGAGTGTTTCAGCACTTCGGCGAGCGAGCACCGCGGTTTCCGGACCGGGCCGCGCCCCGGCCCGGATCAGGGCGCCGGCCCGGATCAGGGCGCCGCGGTGGCGTCGCCGGCGGCCGGCTGCGCCTGCCGGGCGTACGGCCGGGCCGCGAGGACGGCGACGTCGTCCTCCGCGTGACGTGCGTCGAGGCGGGTGAGGATGGTGTCCAGGACGTGGTCGACGCCGTCGCCGGTGGTGAAGCGGAGCTCGGACAGCCGGGCCAGGGAGCTGTCGATGTCCTCGCCGCGGCGTTCCACCAGGCCGTCGGTGAAGAGCACCAGGGTCTGTTCGGGGGCGAGCCGGTGGGTGGCGGACTCGTAGCCGCCGAAACCGGTGCCGAGCGGCGGTCCGACCGGGACGGACAGGGGGGTGGTCCGGCCCTCCCGGTCGATGAGCACGGGCGGCAGATGGCCGGCGCTGGACAGCGTGACCTGGCCCCGGCCGGGGTCGACCCGCGCGAGCAGACAGGTGGCCGGCCTGCGCTCGCCCTCCCCCGAGGCGATGTCGTCCAGCTGCCGCAGCACCCGGTGCGGTGGCAGGTCGGAGGAGGCGATGTAGCGCAGCGAGGAGCGGTAGGCGCTCATGTCGACGGCGGCCTCCAGACCGTGGCCCATCACGTCGCCGACGACCAGCAGGGTGCGGCCGAAGTGGAGCCGTACGGTCTCGCACCAGTCACCGCCCACCAGCACCCGGCTGCTGCCGGCCGGGAGGTAGCGGATGGCGACGTCCAGGTTCGGGTGCGGCCGGCCGGGCTCCGCGAGCAGGGCGCGTTGCAGGTCACCGGCCGTACGGCTGACCTGGTCGTAGGAGCGCGCGTGCCGGATGTGGGAGGCGGCGCGTTCGGCGAGGAGGGCGAGCTGCTCGGCCTCAGCCCGGGTGAACGCCGTACCGTGCCGTGCCGCGACCAGGACGCCGTACTGGTCGGTGCCGCTGGTCAGGGGCACGCAGAGGGCGGGCCGGCCGCGGTGGCCGGGCGGGTGCTCGGACCAGGGCTCGGGGTGCCGGTCGGCCGCCGGGAAGCCCGCCTCCCGGGCCACGGCCGTGGCCCAGCGGTCGTCGGGCAGCAGGGCCGCGGTGCCGGTGACCGCCTCGTACCCGGAGACGGTCCTCCCGGTCCTGCGCATGACGGCGGCCGCGCCGCCGGCCAGCCGGACGGCGGCCCGGGTCAGCTCGGCGTAGGTCGTGTCCTCGTCGAGCGTGGTGCCGACGCCGCTCGCGAGGGCCCGGAGCGCCTCCAGCCGTGTCGCGCCGCCCTCCGGCTCGCCGGCCCCCTCCTCCCGGCGTTCGCCGTCGGACGGCAGCGACCTGCGACGGCCCTGGATCCAGCGCGCCACACCGCTCACCCTCACAGAATCTCAAACGGGAACGGGCCCGGCACCGCTCACCACGGTCCCGGCCGCCCCGCCGGCCCCTCGGGTGTCAGGCCTCGTCCGGGGCCAGCCGCAGCGAGACGCTGTTGATGCAGTACCGCTGGTCGGTCGGGGTCGGATAGCCCTCGCCCGCGAAGACGTGCCCGAGGTGGGACCCGCACCGGGCGCACTTCACCTCGGTGCGGACCATGCCGTGGGACCGGTCCTCGACCAGCTCGACCGCGTCGGTGTCCTTCGGGTCGTAGAAGGACGGCCAGCCGCAGTGCGAGGCGAACTTGGTGGTCGACGTGAACAGTTCGGCGCCACAGGCCCGGCAGGAGTACACGCCCTCGGTCTTGGTGTCCGTGTACTCACCGGTGAAGGCCGGCTCGGTGGCGGCCTGGCGCAGCACGGCGTACTCGGCCGGGGTCAGCTCCGCCCGCCACTGCTCGTCCGGCTTCTCGACGTCGTACGACATGAGCCTCAGCCCCTTCACTGCGACAGGCGGTCCAGGATCAGCGGGCCCAGGTCGGTCACGTCGCCCGCGCCCATGGTGAGAACGAGATCACCGGGCTTCGCCATTCCCGCGATCACGGAGGGAATCTCCGCCTTGTCGTGGACGGCGGTCACATCGGCGCCCGCCGCGCGCGCGGCATCGATGATCAGCTCGCTGGTGACGCCCGGGACCGGGTCCTCACGGGCCGGGTAGATGTCGAGGACGACGGAGGCGTCGGCGAGGGCCAGGGCCTGGCCCATCTCCTTGCCCAGCTCCTGGGTGCGGGAGAACAGGTGCGGCTGGAAGACGACGAGGATGCGGGCGTCACCGGCGGCGGCGCGCATGGCCTCCAGGTCGGCGGTCATCTCGGTCGGGTGGTGGGCGTAGGAGTCGATGACCTGGACCCCGGCGGCCTCGCCCTTGAGCTGCAGGCGCCGCTTGACGCCGGTGTAGGCGGCGATCGCGGGCGCCAGTTCGGCGGCCGGGACGCCCAGGGCGGCGCCGGCGGTGAGCGCGGCGACGGCGTTGAGGGCGTAGTGCCGGCCGGGCACGGAGACCGTGAAGGTGAGCTCGCCACCGTCCAGGAGGACCGTCACCTCGCTCCTGAGCCCCTGGGGCACCACGGACAGCACCCGGACGTCGGCGTCCTGCGCCTCGCCGTAGGTCACCACCCGCACCGCCCGGCCGGCGACGCGCCGGGTGAGCTCGCGCGCGCCCTCCTGGTCGGCGGAGACGACCAGGGTGCCGCCCTCGGTGACACGGCCGACGAACGTCTCGAAGGACTCGTAGATCTCGTCCATCGAGGCGTAGTTGGCGTGGTGGTCCAGTTCGACGTTGAGTACGATGGCCACGTCGGGCGCGTACTTGTGGAAGCTGCGGTCCGACTCGTCGGCCTCGGCGACGAAGATCTCGCCCTCGCCGTGCAGCGCGTTGGAGCCGGGCGCGTCGAGGTCGCCGCCGATGGCGTACGACGGCTTCAGGCCGAGCGCGCCGAGGGAGACCGCCAGCATGGAGGTGGTGGTGGTCTTGCCGTGGGTACCGGCCACGGCGATCGGGCGCAGCCCCTCCATCAGCGCGGCGAGCGCGTCGGAGCGGTGCACCACAGGGATGCCCAGCTCGGCGGCGCGGGCCAGCTCCGGGTTGTCCTTGCGGATGGCGGACGACACCACGACACAGCTCGCGTCGTCGGCGAGGTGCGCGGCGGCGTGCCCGATGTGCACGGTGGCGCCGAGCGCGCGCAGCGCCTCGGCGGTCGCCGAGTCCTTGGCATCACTGCCGGCGACCTTCGCCCCGCGCTGGGCGAGGATCTTGGCGATGCCCGACATCCCGGCGCCGCCGATGCCGATGAAGTGCGGTCGGTCCATGGCGGTAGGAAGGCCGGGTGCCATGCGTTTCTCCCCAGAGACGGTACGTACGAGAGCGGGCCTAGCCTATGCGCTCGGGCACGGGCCGCCCCGCAACGGGCCCGGGGGCGGCGCCCCGCGCGACTAGGCCTTGCTGTGGGAGAACAGCTTGAGCACCGGTACGCCCACCTTGTGCCGGGCCCGTGAGGCCCAGTCCCGGTGGAAGAACTCCTCCACGTAGTGGGGATCGGTCAGCACGATCACCTCGTCGGCGCCCACCTCGGCGACGAGGCCCTTCAGCGCGTCCAGCGGGTGGTCCTCGACCATCCGGCCCTCCGCCCGGCTCCCGGCGGTCCGCAGGGCCTGTACGGAGACGTCCAGCGCCTGCTGTCCGACGCTGCGCGCCTCCTCCCCCTCGGGGGTCTCGCGTTCGCGCACCGCCTCGTCGAGTTCGCCGAGCGCGATGTCGTCGATCGCCCGCAGCAGGCGGTCCGCCTGGTCGCCGCGGGGCTGGAGCAGCACGTGGAAGGTGATCGGCTCGTCCCCGTGCAGGGTGGTGACGAACTCCACGTCGGCGGACGTCAGGGCCTTCTCGATCATCAGAACGCTTGTGAACACCAGGCGCCTCTTCTACTCGGTGGGCCCCGAGAAGGCCCCTGAGGAAACCATCCTTCCCCGCGATCGCACGGGTACTACCGGTCTAAGTCTGCCCTCCGCAAGCCAGGCGGAACGATATATTCCGCCGATTCAGGACCGGCGGTAACGACCGAACAGGAATCCGTCCTCCTCCAGCAGGGAGGCCAGGGCGAACCGGCGCGGGACGACGACCGACGGGCCGCCCGCGATGCGCTGGGCGTCACCCGCGGTGAGCATGGGCGAGATCGTCAGGCACAGCTCGTCCAGCACCTCCGCGGCGACGAGCTGCCCCAGCAGCCGGGGCCCGCCCTCGGTGAGCAGCCGGGTGTGGCCGAGGTCGGCGAGGGCGCGGACCGCGCGCGCGGGGTCGACGCCCATGCCGTCACCGGCGATCACCACCCGCGCGCCGGCCTTCTCGGCGGCGGCCACCCGGTCGGGGGCGGCGGCGGCTCCGGTCAGCACCAGCGTGGGCACCACGGGCGAGGTGAACAGCGGGAGGGAGAAGTCCAGCTCCAGGCTGGCGGTGACGACGGCGACGGCCGGGGCGGGACTCTGCCCGGCGGCCTTGCGGGCCCCGGCGAACTCCGCACGCGCGCGTGCCGGCCGGTACCCCTCCTGCCGCACCGTCTCGGCCCCGACCAGGACGACGTCCGAGAGCGCCCGCAGCGTGCCGAAGATCCGCATGTCGGCGGCGCTGGAGATGGGCTGGGAGCGGCCCTCGTGCTGGGCGGCGCCGTCGAGCGAGGAGACCATGTTGGCGCGCAGCCAGGGCCGGGGGACGCCCGGCTCGGGCTGCGGGTAGGCGTAGACGGCGGCCAGCTCGGCGAGGCTCCACTCACGACCGCCCCCGTCCGGGGCGCCGGCCTCCGCGGCCCCTTCCCGGGCGGGGGCTGCTGTTTCGTCGGTCACAGGGAACAGGCGTCGCATGTCGTGCAGTGTGACACGGCGTTTAGCATGGATAACCGTGTCGTCCTCCACCACCGCCCCCGGATCCGGCCCCGTGACCGACGCGGGCCCCCTCTCGCTGTGCGCCCGCGAGCCGCACGTCCCCGCCGACCGGCTGGTCGCCGAGATGGTGCCGCCGCCGCGGTTCGACTCGGTCCGCTTCTCCACCTACATACCGGACCCGAACCAGCCCAGCCAGACCGAGGCCGTGCGCGTGCTCGAGGGCTTCGCGGCCGGGCTCGGCGGGGCGCACGCCTCCGGCGCCGGCAGGCGCGGCTTCTTCGGCTTCGGCAGGCCCAAGGCGCCCAAGGCCCCGGCGGGTCCGCGCGGGGTGTACCTGGACGGCGGCTACGGCGTCGGCAAGACCCATCTGCTCGCCTCGCTGTGGCACGCCACCCCGGCCGAGCCCGCGCTCAAGGCGTTCGGCACGTTCGTGGAGCTGACCAACCTCGTCGGCGCCCTCGGCTTCCAGCAGACCGTGCAGACGCTCAGCGGGCACCGGCTGCTGTGCATCGACGAGTTCGAGCTGGACGACCCCGGCGACACGGTGCTGGTCTCGACGCTGCTCGGCAAGCTGGTCGAGGCGGGCGTGGCGCTGGCCGCCACCTCCAACACGCTGCCCGGCAAGCTGGGCGAGGGCCGGTTCGCCGCCGCCGACTTCCTGCGCGAGATACAGGGGCTGTCGGCCCACTTCCGCGCCCTGCGCATCGACGGCGAGGACTACCGTCACCGCGGTCTGCCCGAGGCGCCGGCGCCGTTCACCGACGAACAGGTGACGAAGGCGGCGTACGCCACCGAGGGCGCCTCGCTGGACGACTTCCCGCATCTGCTGGCGCACCTGGCCAAGGTGCACCCGAGCCGGTACGGCGCGCTGACCGACGGCCTGCGGGCGGTGTGCCTGACCGGCGTGGAGCCGGTGCCGGACCAGTCGACCGCGCTGCGGCTGGTGGTGCTCGCGGACCGGCTCTACGACCGCGAGGTGCCGGTGCTTGCCTCGGGGCTGCCCTTCGACCGGCTGTTCAGCGAGGAGATGCTCAAGGGCGGCTACCGGAAGAAGTACTTCCGGGCGATCTCCCGGCTCACCGCGCTGGCCCGCGACGCCAAGGGGCTCGTCGACTCCTAGTCAAGAGCCGGATCCCGCCAATCGACCGGCACTTTTCACGCTCTCTCGCGCCCGTAACGCGCAGTTGACCCTGCAAAGGACTTTGCAGGGTTAACGTGTTTCTTGACCGTCCATTGACCAACGCTTGGTCCGCTCAAGAGACGTGCAGCGACGGGAGGGGGGCGCATGTTCCGCGGTACGACGGCCCGGGCCCGCCTGGCCCTGCTCGCCGGACTCCTGCTCGCGTTCCAGCTGTTCGCTCCCACCGGACCCTTCGCATCCGCGCACACGCTCAGTCAGGCACAGGCCCAGGCCCGGGCCGAGGCCGAGCCCGGAATCGCCTCCCCCGCCGAGCCGGTGCGCGACGGGGTGGGCTCACTGCGCGCCCCGGGGTGCACGGGTGACCCCGCGGGCGTCCCCCACCTGCGCGACCGACAGCGCCGCCCGTCCTCCGGCTGCGCGCAGGAGCACCCCCTCATAGCCGACGGCCCGGCCGCCGGCGCCGAGGCGCCGCACGCCCCCGGCGCCGAACCCCGGCATGCCGCCAGACCTTCCCGGGCCCCCGCCCCGGCAGTGCTCCAGGTGTTCCGCTGCTGACGGGTGCCCGCCCTCCCCCCACCACCGTCGTTCGAGCCCGACGCGCCGGTCAGGCGCGCCAGGAGGACCACCCATGCAGCCCCTCATCGACAACGCCCGTTCGTTCGGACAGCGCCCTGAGGAGTTCGCCGAACTCGCCGAAGGCCAGTCCCCGCAGGTGCTCTTCATCACCTGCTCCGATTCCCGGGTCGTCCCGGCCCTGATCACGGGCGCCCGCCCCGGCGAGCTGTTCGAGCTGCGCACCGCGGGCAACATCGTGCCGCCCCACGCCTGCGCGCACCCCACCGCCGAGGCGGCCACGATCGAGTACGCCGTGGAGGTGCTCGGCGTCCGCGACATCGTCGTCTGCGGCCACTCGCACTGCGGTGCCGTCGGCGCGCTGGTGCGCGGCGACGACCTGACCGCCGTACCCGCCGTGCGCGACTGGCTGGCGCACGCCACCCCGCGTCCGGCCGGCGCGGCCGAGGACCCGGAGGTCGCCGAGGGGGTGCAGAGCCATGTCCTGACCCAGCTGCTGCGGCTGCGCTCGTACCCGTGCGTCGCGCGGAGGCTGACGGAGGGCCGGCTGGCCCTGCACGCCTGGTACTACGAGGTGCACACCGGCGCCGTCCGGGCGCACCGCCCGCAGTCCGACACCTTCGAGTCCCTGTGAGCGCGCCGATGACGAGGAAGCCCGCCCTCATATCCCGTTTCCCGCACCTGAGGCGGGACTTCGCCGCCTCGCTCGTCGTCTTCCTGGTCGCGCTGCCGCTGTGCGTGGGCGTGGCCGTCGCCTCCGGGGTCCCGGCCGAACTGGGCCTGGTCACCGGGATCGTCGGCGGCCTCGTCACCGGGCTGATGCGCGGCAGCAGCCTGCAGGTGTCGGGGCCGGCGGCCGGCATGACCGTGCTCGTCTTCGAGGCGGTCAAGGAGTTCGGGCTGCCGGCGCTCGGCGCGATCGTGCTCGCCACCGGGCTGCTCCAGGTCGGCATGGGCCTGCTGCGGCTCGGCCGGTACTTCCGCGCCATCTCGGTCTCCGTCGTCGAGGGCATGCTGGCCGGAATCGGTCTGGTGCTCGTCGCCGGGCAGCTCTACCCGGCGCTGGCGGCGAAGGCGCCCGACTCCGGGCCGGGCAAGATCGCCGGGCTGCCCGGCGCGTTCCTGGACGCCTTCGGCGACGGTGCGGCACTGGTCTCGCTCGCCGTGTGCGCCGGCACGGTCGCCGTACTGCTGCTGTGGAAGCACGCCCCGGCCTGGCTGCGCGCCGTCCCCGGCCCCCTGGCCGCGGTCGGGCTCGCCACGCTGGCCGCCTTCGCGCTGAGCCTGCCCGTGGCCACGGTCGAGGTGCGCGGCCTGCTGGGCTCCGTCCAGCCACCGCCGCTGAGCGCGTTCGGCGAGCTGGCCGGCGCCGGGGCCCTCGGCACGGTCGTCGCCTTCACGCTGATCGCGTCCGCCGAGTCGCTGTTCAGCGCGGCGGCCGTGGACCGGCTGCACGCGGGGCCGCGCACCGCGTACGACCGTGAGCTGATCGCCCAGGGCGCCGGCAACACGGTGTGCGGGGTGCTGGGCGTGCTGCCCATGACCGCGGTGATCGTGCGCAGCGCGGCCAACGTCCAGGCGGGCGCCCGTACGAAGGCCTCCCGCGTGCTGCACGGCGTGTGGCTGCTGCTGTTCGCCGCGCTGCTGCCGGGCGTCCTCGCCCACATCCCGGTCCCGGCGCTCGCGGGCATCCTGATCCACTCCGGCGCCAAGCTGGTCCCGGTGCGGGCGCTGGCCGGGCTGTGGCGCGAGCAGCGGGGCGAGGCGCTGATCCTGTCCGTCACGGCCCTGTCGATCGTCGCGGTCAGCATGTTCGAGGGCGTGCTGATCGGTCTGGCGCTGGCGGTCGTGAAGACGGCCTGGGAGGCCTCGCACATCAGGCTGGAGGTCGTCGACAAGGGCGCGGGCCCGGTCGACGCGCACCTGTCGGGCAACGCGACCTTCCTGCGGCTGCCGAAAATCCTGGACAGCCTGGAGTCGCTGCCCCAGGACCGCCCGGTCCGGCTGGACCTGTCCGGCCTGCACCATCTGGACCACGCCTGCCGCACGGCCCTGGAGAACTGGGCCGAGCGGCACAGCGCGGCGGGCACGGAGCCGGTGCGGGTCACGGCCCCGGCGGCCCGGACCGCGGCGGCGGGGGCGGGGGCGGTGTAGCCGCCGTCCCCGGGCCGGGGTGCCGACGCCCCTCGGCGCCCCGGCCCGGACCCGTCCGGGCAGGGCCCGCCCGGCCCATGGCTTCCGCCCTGTACCAGGCATATCGTTACAGATGCAGACGAAACCGGACCTCTGTGCGAGGAGGTCATCATGGTCCAGGAGCTGCTGGGGGCGGCTGTCGCGGCGGGGTGCGCCGGGCTCGTGTACCTGGCGATGGCGGCCAGGGTGGTCAAGCAGTACGAACGCGGGGTGCTGTTCCGGCTCGGCCGCGTGTCCGGTGACGCGCGCCCGCCGGGGCTGACGCTGATCATCCCGATCGTGGACCGGCTGCAGAAGATCAACATGCAGATCGTGACACTGCCGATCCCCGCCCAGGAGGGCATCACCCGGGACAACGTCACCGTCCGGGTGGACGCCGTCGTCTACTTCCGGGTGGTCGACGCGGAGAGCGCGCTGGTGAAGGTCGAGGACTACAAGTTCGCGGTCTCCCAGATGGCGCAGACGTCGCTGCGGTCGATCATCGGCAAGAGCGAGCTGGACGATCTGCTCTCCAACCGGGAGAAGCTCAACGAGGGCCTGGAGCTGATGATCGACAGCCCGGCCGTCGGCTGGGGCATCCAGGTCGACCGGGTGGAGATCAAGGACGTGTCGCTGCCGGACACGATGAAGCGGTCCATGGCCCGCCAGGCGGAGGCCGACCGGGAGCGCCGGGCCCGGATCATCAACGCCGACGCCGAGCTGCAGGCCTCCAAGAAACTCGCCGAGGCCGCGCAGCAGATGTCCGACCAGCCGACGGCGCTCCAGCTGCGGCTGCTGCAGACGGTGATGGCGGTGGCGGCCGAGAAGAACTCCACGCTGGTCCTGCCGATCCCGGTGGAGCTGCTGCACTTCCTGGAGAAGGGCCCGCAGCAACTGCCCGCGTCGAACGGTGACGGGGGGCAGCGCACGGGCTAGCGTGCCGGACATGCGCAAGAGCTGGATGGCCGCCGTGGCCGCGATGGCCGTCGCGTCGGGCTGCGGGAGCGGCGGCGGACCGGCCGTCGACCCCGCCCCGACGTCCTCCGCCGCGTCCGCCCCCGTCCCGACGCCCTCCGCCGCGCACCGGCTCACCGTCGCGAGCCCCGCCTACCCGGACGGCGGCACGATCCCGCGCCGCTACACCTGCGAGGGCGAGGACGTCTCACCGCCGCTCGGCGTCACCGGCGTACCCGCGGGCACGGTCTCCCTCGCCCTGCTCCTGCAGGACCCCGACGCCCCGGGGGGCACGTTCACGCACTGGCTGGCGTGGGACATCGCCCCGCACACCGCCCACCTGGCCGCCGGCGAGCATCCGGCCGGGGCCGCCGAGGGCCGCAACGGCTTCGGCCGGACCGGCTACGGCGGCCCGTGCCCGCCCCGCGGCGACCACCCGCACCGCTACGTCCTCACCGTGTACGCCACCGACCGCCGCCCGTCCCTCGCCCCGGACACCACCCCCGCCGACCTGCTCGGCGCCCTGTCCGGCCACACCCTCGCGTCGGGGACGCTGACCGGGCGGTACGGCCGTTAGCCGGCGCTCGGGCGGGCGGCGCATCGTCGAGGGATCCGAGGGGAAGGCGCACGACGTGACGAGGAAGAACACCGACAGCCTCCGGGACGCCCTGCGCCTCCCGCTCGGCGAACCCGTCGGCCTGCGCGGGTACGACGCCCGCGCCACGCCCGGCGCCCCCGGCGGCAAGCAGGCCTCTCTCGCGGACACCGCGCGCATGGGCAAACGCCTGGCCGTGCTGCAGGAGCGGCTGTGGGCGGCGGGCACCGCGGGCGACCGGCGCCGGCTGCTGCTGGTGCTGCAGGGCATGGACACCAGCGGCAAGGGCGGCACGGTCAAGCACGTCATCGGCCAGCTCAACCCGTCCGGCTGCCGGATCAAGGCGTTCAAGGCGCCCACCGAGGAGGAGCGGGAACACGACTTCCTGTGGCGGGTGCGGCGCGCGCTGCCCGAGCCGGGCGAGATCGGCATCTTCGACCGCTCGCACTACGAGGACGTGCTCATCGCCCGGGTCCGCCATCTCGCCCCGCCCGCCGCGATCGGCAGCCGCTACGGCCTGATCAACGACTTCGAGCGCTCGCTCACCGAGGACGGCGTGACCGTCGTCAAGTGCTTCCTGCACCTGTCCCACGAGGAGCAGAAGCGCCGGCTGCTGCGCCGCCTGGACCGCCCCGACAAACACTGGAAGTTCAGCCCCGACGACATCGAGGAGCGGGCGCTGTGGCCCGCCTACCAGGAGGCGTACGAGCTGGCGCTGGAGCACTGCGCCACCCCGCACGCGCCCTGGTACCTGGTCCCGGCGGACCGCAAGTGGTACCGGAACTGGGCCGTCAGCCGTCTGCTGCTGGAGCACCTCCGGACGCTCGACCCGCACTACCCGGAGGGCGACTTCGACGTGGCCGAGTGCCGGAGGCGACTGCTGAAGCAGCCGTAGCCGGGGTACCCGGCGCCCATGCGCGAGCACCGGAACGTCACCGATGTCACCGACTCCTACTGGCTCGAGACCGCTCCCGGCCCCCGGCACCCGGCCCTGACCGACGACCTGGACGTCGACGTCGCCGTGGTCGGCGGCGGCATCGCCGGGCTCAGCACCGCCCACGAGCTGACCCGGGCCGGGCTGCGGGTGGCGGTGCTGGAGGCCGCGCGGATCGCGGCCGGGGTCACCGGATTCACCACCGCCAAGCTGACCGCCCAGCACACCCTCGTCTACGACCGGCTGCGGCGCACCCGGGGGCCGGAGGGGGCCCGGCTGTACGCGCGCTCGCAGTCGGAGGCGATCGTGCACGCGGCGGCGCTCGTGGACGGGCTGGGCATCGACTGCGAGTGGGAGGAACGGGACGCGTACACCTATGTGCGGGACGGCGCGCGCGTGGACGAGGTGCGGGCGGAGGCGCAGGGCGCGCGGGAGGCGGGGCTGTCCGCCACCTTCACCACCGACACCGGGCTGCCGTTCCCCGTGGCGGGCGCGGTCCGGGTGGCCGGGCAGGCGCAGTTCCATCCGGTCAAGTACCTGCGGGCGCTCACCGAGGACCTGCTCGCCCGCGGCGGCCAGGTGTACGAGCGGACGCGCGTCGTGGGCCTGCAGGAGGGCGGGCGGCCCTGCCGGCTGACGACCGAGGGCGGCGCCACGGTCACCGCCGGGGACGTCGTGATCGCCACCCACTACCCGGTGTTCGACCGCGCCCTGCTGTTCGCCCGCCTGTCCCCGCGCCGTGAACTCGTGGTCGCCGGGCCGCTCGGCGACGGGCCGGACCCGGAAGGCATGTACATCACGCCCGAGGAGAACACCCGCTCGGTGCGCACCGCACCCTACGGGCCGGACGGACAGCGGCTGCTCGTCGTCACCGGGGAGCACTTCACACCCGGCACCGGCGATGCGCGGGCCGGCTTCGACGGGCTCGCCGCCTGGGCCGAGGAGCACTTCCCCGGGGTGCGCCTCCAGTACGCCTGGGCCACCCAGGACAACGACTCCACCGACACCGTCCCGCTGGTCGGCCCGTTCCACCCGGCCGCCCGGCACACCTACGTCGCCACCGGCTTCGGCGGCTGGGGGCTGAGCGGCGGCATCATGGCCGGGCTGCTGCTGACCGCGCTGATCACCGGCCGGGACTGCGCCTGGCGCGACCTGTACGACC
This sequence comes from Streptomyces sp. NPDC051133, assembly GCF_040682635.1. Lineage (NCBI taxonomy): Bacteria > Bacillati > Actinomycetota > Actinomycetes > Kitasatosporales > Streptomycetaceae > Streptomyces > Streptomyces sp. NPDC051133. Next base: position 203,968 of record NZ_JBFBBK010000006.1, on the reverse strand, counting down.
CGCGCCGCCTGAAGTCGGTGGTGCGCGAGGCGCCGTCGCTGCTGAAGGCGCAGGCGGAGGTGGCCCGGCACTTCGTCGGCGACCGGCTGAGGCACGCCGCCCCGGTGGAGGACCTGGCGCCCGGTGACGGGGCGGTGGTCCGGGCCGGCGGCGACCGGCTCGCCGTGCACCGCGACGCGGACGGCGCGCTGCACGCCGTCTCGGCCCGCTGCACCCACCTCGGCTGCCTGGTCGCGTTCAACCGGGCCGAGCGGGCGTGGGAGTGCCCCTGCCACGGCTCGCGCTTCGCCGTCGACGGCACGGTGCTCCAGGGCCCGGCGGTGCGGCCGCTGGAGCAGCGGGACATCTGAGAGGCCGTCGACCGGGCAGCGCCGCGCGGGTGACCGTGCCGCCGCGCCGCGGGGCATATCACCATACAAATGGACATCCCGTCCTACGTTCATACGGTGATCCCACGAGTACGCCGTATCACCGCCGCCTGCGCCGCGCTCTACACCCTGAGCGCGGCCGTCTCCGCCTGCGGTACCGCGGGCACCGGCCGCCCCGCCCCGGCCACGTCCCCCCACTCCGCCTCCCCGTCCGCCTCACGGCCGGCCGTCCTCGCGCCGGGCCCGGGCGGTCTCACCCCCGTCTTCGAGCACGGCCCGCGCACCCTCGGCAAGACCGTCGCGCTCACCTTCGACGCCGACATGACCGCCGACCAGGGCCCCCGCGCGGCCTCCGGCGAGCACTTCGACAACCCGGAGCTGATCGGCACCCTGCGCGCGCTCAAGGTCCCGGCGACGATCTTCATGACCGGCCGGTGGGCCGACGAGTACCCGGCCGAGGCCCGCAGCCTCGGCCACGACCCGCAGTTCGAGGTCGCCAACCACTCCTACAGCCACTACGCCTTCACCGCCGACTGCTACGGCCTGCCGACGGTCGCCCCCGACAAGATGCAGTCGGAGGTGACACGGGCGTACGCCTCCCTGCGCAAGGCGGGCGTGCCCAGGCCCATGCCGTACTTCCGCTTCCCCGGCGGCTGTTACGACCAGCGGGCGCTGCGCGCGCTGAGCGGGCTCGGGGTGACCGCGGTGCAGTGGGACGTGGTCAGCGGCGACGCGTTCGCCACGGACGCCGACGCGGTGGTGCGGCAGGTGCTGGACCGGGTGAAGCCCGGCTCGGTGGTCGTCATGCACTGCACCCGCAGCGCCGCCCCGACGACCGAGCGGGTCGTCCGCGCGGTCGTACCGGAACTGCGCAAGCGCGGCTACCGGTTCATGAAGGTCTCCCAGCTGATCGGCGAGACGGCCGGCCACCGGTGACCCCGTGACCCGGCCTACGCTGAACGCATGAGCGACGAGGAACGGGACTCCCGCACCATCGCCGGGACGCCCGGGCCCCGCACGGCCGACGGCCCGCCGTACGCCGAGTGCGTCCTGTGCCGGGAACCGACGGAGTACCCGGAGTCGTACAGGGGCGTCACGCTGTGCCCGGTGTGCGAGTGGCAGGAGGCCCAGCGCACCGCCTGCTCGGGCTGACCGGCGGTGCGCCGCGGCTCAGGGTGACCGGCGGGCGGTGAGCCACGCCGCGGCGGCGAAGGCCGCGGCCGTGAACAGGGCCGCCCCGGCCAGGGGCAGCACCGCCACCGGCACCCGGCCGGTCCGCGAGCCGAGGACCAGGCCGCTCACCGCCGCCTGCGCCGGGGAACCCGTGAGCACCACCGCCAGCAGGGCGCCCAGCAGCATCGCGGGCACCGCGCGGCCGGTGGAGCGCAGCAGCGGCCGGCTGGTGAGCGCGCCGACGGCCGCGCCGAGCAGCGCGCAGACGACGACGGCCGGCAGCCCGGCGGCACCCGCCTCGAACCGGGGCACCGGGACCCGGTGGCCGTTGCTCGCCGGATCGCTGATCAGCGTCACGACGGCCGTCGCCGCCACCCCGAGCAGCGCGGACGCGAGCAGCCCCGTCAGCAGGCAGGCGAGGTGCGCGCGGGCCGGTCCACGGGCGGCGGCGACACAGGCACGGGCCGCGTCCGGTTCACCGCTGACGCACGTCCGCACCAGCCAGGCGGCCACCGGCAGCAGACCGGCGGCGGTGTAGCCGAGCGAGTCGAGGACGGGCTGGCCGCTCTGCACCCCGATCGCCAGGAACGCGGCGTACAGGATCACCGGCGGCAGCCAGCGCTGGGAGCGCAGGAGCAGGTCGGCCTGATAGCGCAGGAGGGCGGTCACGGGCGGTCCCCCGGGTCGTTCGGCGGTACGACACGCACCACGTGCCACGGCGGCCGGGCCGTCAGCAGGGCACGCAGCAGGACGTCGGAGCGGGAGGCGGGCACGGCGAGGCGGTGGACGCCGGGGCCGGTCTCCTCGGCGGAGGCGACGGCCCGTACCGCGTCGGGCGGCAGCGCTGCGCCGGCCGGTCCCCGCACGGTGACCAGAGTGAGCGGACCGGCGGGTGGACTCCCGCCGTCCGTACGGCGCTCCAGACCGCCCGCGGCGAGGGTGTACGCCGCGTCCGCCGCCCCGGCCAGCCGCCGCGGGTCGTGGTCCACGAACACCACGGCGCCTCCGGCGGCGGTCCGCTCGGCCACCGCACGCTCCAGTTCGGCCCGCGCCGCCGCGTCCAGACCCGTCCACGCCTCGTCCAGCACCAGCAGCTCCGGCTCACCGAGCAGGGCCTGCGCCACGGCCACCTTCTGGCTGCTGCCCTTGGACAGCCGCGCCATCGGCGTACCGGCGTACGCGCCCGCGCCGAACCGCTCCAGCCAGACGTCCGCGGCGCGGGCGGCAGCGCGGCGCGAGAGGCCGGCGACGGTGCCGAGATGGGTCAGATAGCCGACGGGGGTGAAGGGCAGGGCCGAGGGGAACCTCTCCGGCACGTACGCCGTGCGCGGGCGGCCGCTCACCCGCCCCTCGGTCGGCCTGTCCAGGCGGGCGAGGAGGCGCAGGAGGGTCGACTTCCCGGTGCCGTTCGCGCCGTCCACGCGGGTCAGGGTGCCAGGGGGGACGGATAGGTCGACGCCCCGTAACACCCAGGGGCCGCGGAGGCCGTAGCGACGGCCCACGCCGTCCAGCCGGAGATCACACTGCATGGGGTCATTCTGGCGCCCCGTAAGGTGGGCTGTCGTGAGCCAGGTTTCAGAGGCACCTCAGTTCGTGCTCCCCCTCGTCGTCCGCATCGAGCGCAGCGCTCCGCCCGCCCGCACCGACGCGCTGGAGACGGCCGCCCGCGCCGTGCTGCTCCTGCTCGGCGACGAGCGGGCGGCGGCCGGCGGGGAGTGGGCCGAGGCCGTACGGAACTGGGAGGACGCGCGGATCCGCAAGGTGGTCCGGCGGGCCCGGGGCGCCGAGTGGCGGCGGGCCGAGGCGCTGCCCGGGATCACGCTGACCGGCAAGTCCGCCGAGGTCCGGGTCTATCCGCCGGTCCCGCTGGACGGCTGGCCGGGGGACCTGGCCAGGCTCCAGGTGTCCGGCACCGAGCTGGACGACCCGGAGCGGCCCGCCCCGGCCGACCGGGGCGTGCCCGTGCTGTGGCTGAACCCGGAGCTGGAGATGTCGGCCGGCAAGGCGATGGCCCAGGCGGGCCACGGCGCCCAGCTCGCCTGGTGGGCCCTGTCCGACGGGGAGCGCACCGCCTGGCGGGAGGAGGGCTTCCCCCTCGCCGTCCGCACCGCGTCCCCCGCCGACTGGGACCGGCTCACCACCGCCGGTCTGCCGGTGGTACGGGACGCGGGCTTCACGGAGATCGCCCCGGGCTCCTGCACGGTCGTCGCCGAGCATCCGGCGCTGCGCTAGCGGGACGGGCCGCGCGGCACCGCCGAGCCGGCCGCAACCTCAAATGTTGCTCTGAACGCGGCACGCGGGCGGTTCGGCACGGGCCGCCGGGGCCATACCCCCCTCACTCGACGGTCGAGGAGGGGAGGAGCCGTGCGGCGACTGGGCACGGGGATCGGCTGGCGGCCGGAGATCGCGGACGCCGTGGAGCGCATGCCGGGCATCGACTGGGTGGAGGTCGTGGCGGAGAACGTCTGCCCCGGCCATCTGCCTCAGGCGCTGCTGCGGCTGCGCGAGCGCGGGATCACCGTCGTACCGCACGGCGTCTCCCTCGGTCTCGGCGGCGCGGACCGCCCCGACGAGGACCGGCTGCGGGCGCTCGCGGAACGGGCGGAGGCGCTGGGCGCCCCCCTGGTCACCGAGCACATCGCGTTCGTCCGGGCGGGCGGCGCGCTCACCGCGTCCCCGCGGCTGGAGGCGGGCCATCTGCTGCCGGTGCCGCGCACCCGGGACGCGCTGGACGTGCTCTGCGAGAACGTCCGCATCGCGCAGCAGGCGCTGCCCGTGCCGCTCGCCCTGGAGAACATCGCCGCGCTGTTCTCCTGGCCGGGCGAGGAACTGACGGAGGGGCAGTTCCTGTCCGAGCTGGTCGAGCGGACCGGCGTACGCCTGCTCATCGACGTGGCCAACCTGCACACCAACCACGTCAACCGCGGCGAGGACCCGGCTCAGGCGCTGGCCGCGCTGCCCGTGGAGGCGCTGGCCTACGTGCATGTGGCGGGCGGCTTCGAGCGCGACGGCGTCTGGCACGACAGCCACGCCCACCCCGTGCCGCGCCCGGTCCTCGACATCCTGGCCGACCTCGCCACCCGGGCCGCGCCGCCGGGGGTGCTGCTGGAACGGGACGAGAACTTCCCGGAGCCGGTCGAGCTGGAGCGCGAGCTGGAGGCGATCGGGGAGGCGGTCCGGGCGGGGCGGCGGCGCGCGGTCACGGGCGCGGGGCGTGCCGTGGCCGGCGGCGCCGGGGGCGGGGGTGTCGCCGTGCTCGCCCGGCCGGTGGCCGAGGTCCGGGCCCGGGAGACCACCCGGCAGCGGCTCGGCGTCGCCCTGGCGGCCGTGCTGTCGTCCCTGGTCGCGGGGACACCGGTGCCGGAGGGGTTCGACCGGGTGCGGATGGGCGTCCAGGCGCGGGCGCTGGCGGCGAAGCGGGCGGAGGTGGTGGCGAAGGTGGCACCGGAGCTGCCGGAGATCCTGGGGGCGGGGTACCGGCCGGCCTTTCTCGGGTACGCCCGGGAGCGGCCGATGAGCGGGGGGTACCGGCGGGACGCGCTGGACTTCGCCGGCCATCTGCTGGCGGCCGGGCTGCCGCGGGAGGCGGGGCCGCGGGAGGCCCTGCGGGAGTGGTGGCTGGACCGGGCGGGTCCGGCACCGAGACGGCGGGGGCGGCGAAGGGTGCTGCTGCGCGGCCGCGCGGCAGACCGCGCAACGACCCCATAGGCGGCGGGTCCATGTGCTCGGTGCGGCTCCGCGGCGCGGGCGGTGGGCCGTGTGCCCGGTGCGGCTCCGCGACGCGGGCGCGGGACCGCGTGCTCCATGCGACTCCACGACACGGGCGCGAGACCGCGTGCTCCATGCGACTCCACGACACGGGCGCGGCACCGCCTGCTCCGTGCGGGCGCGGCGTAGACGCGGCCGGCCTGGCACACGTCCGAGCGGGCTCCGCGACGCGGGCGCGAGGCCGCGTGCTCCATGCGACTCCACGACGCGGGCGCGGCACCGCGTGCTCCGTGCGGGCGCGGAGCAGGCGCGGCCGGCCCGGCACGTCCGAGCGGCTCCGCCACGCGGGCGCGAGGCCGCGTGCTCCATGCGACTCCACGACGCGGGCGCGGCACCGCCTGCTCCGTGCGGGCGGCGCAGGCGCGGCCGGTCCCGCACGTGTTCGGCCGGCCGGTGTCCCGGGGTTCCGGCGGCGGCGAGGTGGACCGGGCCCGGGCCACGACGGGTCCCGCAGTAATATGCCAACCCCGCCCCCACCCCGAGCACGAGGCACCATGCGACCGCGACCCCCCGTCAAGGGCCGAGGCATATTCAGCGGTACCGGGCTGCTCATCACCGCCCTCGCCGCGACGGCGGCGGCGCTGCTGTACCCGCTGTGGTCGTACTCCGACCGGCAGGACGCGGCCGCCGCGAGCGTGCTGAGCGCGCAGACCGTGACCACCCCCTACGGGCCCCTGTCCGCGCAGGACCGGGACTTCATCACCAAGGTGCGCCTGGCGGGTCTGTGGGAGCTGCCCGCGGGTGAGCTGGCGGAGCGGAAGGGGACCACGGCGGCCGTACGCACGGCGGGCCAACACCTCGTCGACGGCCACACCTCGCTCGACGCCCATGTGCGGACCGTCGCCACGCAGCTCGGCGTGGATCTGCCCAACGAACCCAACGCTCAGCAGAAGGAGTGGCTGGCCGCCCTGAGGTCCGCTCAGGGGCAGGACTTCGACCGCCGGTTCGCCGGTGTCCTGCGGCTCGCGCACGGCAGGGTCTTCGCCCTGGTCGCCCAGGTCCGCGCCGGTACGCAGAACTCCCTCGTCCGCGACCTCGCCGACGACGCCAACACCACCGTCCTGGACCACATCAAGATCCTGGAGGCGACGGGGTACGTCGACTTCGGCGCGCTGGCCCGGGACCTCGCGGCCTCCCCCACCCCCGTACCGTCCCCGCCCGTGGTCGCCCCGGCGGCCGCCGTGCCGGTCACCCCCGCGCCGGACGAGTCGTACGCGCTGCCGCCGGCGACGAGCAGCCCGCCCCCGGCGACGACGACCCCCTGACCTGCGCGGGAAACGGAACGTCACAGACCGGCAACACTCGGTCCGGATAGTGAAAAGGGCATGGCGCGAGCCCAGGCCTCTGGCATAGAAACACGTCATGTTCTGGGTCCTTCTCCTGCTCCTGGCCTGGGCTTTCGCCGGCACCGCGTGTACCCGGCTGTGCCTGGCGGCCGTCCACTCCGCAGCCGCCGACACGGATGTCACGACGGCGGACCGGGGGCACGATCTGACGCTGTACGAGGCGGCCTTCCTGTCCGGCGGCCCCGCCCGGGTCGCCGACGTGACCATGGTCTCCATGGCCCGGCAGCGGCGGCTGCTGCTCGCGCACACCGGCTGGGCCACCGTGGTGGACCCGCGGGGCCGGGACGAGATCGAGCAGTCCGTCATAGGGGCCATCGGTCCGGACGGGCAGTCGCGGATAGCGCCCGTGCGGGCGCGGGCGGCCGGTGCCGAGGCGGTGCGGCGGCTCGCCGACCGGCTGGTGGGCGCCGGGCTCGCCGTGCCCGACGGTGCCGGTGCGACGGTGGGGGCCGCCGTCCGCCAGGTGCGGGCCGCCGCCGCTGCCGTGGCGGTGCTGGGTGTGACCGCGCTGCTGCTGCCCGTCCAGACCGGCACGCCACGGCTGCTGGTGGGGCTGTGGTTCGCCCTGCCCCTGGCGCTGTCGCTGAGCTGTCTGGCCATCGCCCGGTTCGAGGTGCACCCGTACTCGCGCTGGGCGTCCCCGGCCGGGCAGCGGCTGCTGGGGGCGCTCACCCGCAGGCCGGCCGGTGACGAGCGGTCGTTCCTCACCTCCGTCGCCGTGCGCGGCATCCGCGCGATCGGCGAACCGGAGCTGCGGGCCGCCTTCACCCATCGCGACCAGCCCTGGCGGGAGTGAGGGCTCCTTCCGGGGGCGCACAAGGGGCATTGGCGCCGACACCGGCCGGTCGGTGCTTGCCTTCACCGACGGCCGAACGAAATATCCCTTCTGTTGTCGCCGGTCGTGGCAGCCGAGCCATCGCCGCCGTGCACGAAGGGATTCGCGATGAGAGCTGCCACCCTCTGTTCGGCCGCCGGTGCGTTGCTCCTGACCGCGCTGGCCGCCGTCCCGGCGGGGGGCGCTCCCACCGCACCCGGGGCACCCGCCGCGCCCGGCACGGCCGAGCTGCGCGGCACCGCGGTGGCCGCCGCCCGCGCCCGGGCGGCCGGTGTCGACTTCGGCCCGTGCTCCGCCGCCGACGTCCCTCAGGCGCCGGCGGGGCTGCAGTGCGGCACGGTGCGCGTCCCGCTGGACTACGCGCGCCCCGGCGGCCGGCAGATCAGACTGACCGTCAGCCGGATCCGGGCCACCCGGAAGGACCCGCACAACAGCAAGCGGAAGGTCCCCCGGCAGGGCGTCCTCGTCTACAACCCGGGCGGTCCGGGCGCCTCCGGCATGTACTTCCCGCTGATCGGCGCGGTCCCGCAGTGGAAGCGGATCGCCGCCGCCTACGACCTGGTGGGCTACGCCCCGCGCGGAGTGGGCCGCTCGGCGCCGCTGTCCTGCGAGGACCCCGAACGCTTCTTCGAGGGGCCGTCGCTGTCGCCGACGCACCCGACGCAGACGTACAAGCGGCAGCGCATCACCCGGGCGAAGGCCTACGCGAAGGGCTGCGCCCAGCGGTCCGGGACCAAGCTGCGCTTCTACACCTCGCTGAACAACGCCCGCGACCTGGACGTCCTGCGGGCCGCGCTGCACGAGGACCGGCTGACGTTCATGGGGGCGTCGTACGGCACCTACTTCGGCGCGCTGTACGCGACGATGTTCCCCTCACATCTGCGGCGCATGGTGCTGGACTCGGCGGTGAACCCCGACCCGGCGAAGATCTGGTACCGCAGCAACCTGGACCAGTCGGCCGCGTTCGAGGAGCGCTGGGCGGACTTCCGCGACTGGGTCGCCCGGCACGACGACGTGTACGGGCTGGGCGGCACCCCCGAGCGGGTGCAGCGCAGCTACGACACGGCGCGGGAGCGGCTGGCCGCGAAGGCGGCGGGCGGCGCGGTCGGTCCGGGCCAGCTGCAGAACGCGTTCCTGACGGCCGGTTACTACGACGACTTCTGGCCGAGCCGGGCCGCCGCCCTCTCGGCGTATCTCAAGGGCGACCCGAAGCCGCTGGTCCGGCTGGCGGCGCCGAGCCGGGGGACGGCGGCCGAGGCGGAGAACAGCAGCGCGGTCTACACGGCCGTAGAGTGCAACGACGCACCCTGGCCGACGGACTGGGCGCGGTGGGACCGGGACAACACGCGGCTGGCCCGGGTGGCGCCGTTCGAGACCTGGGACAACGCGTGGACGAACCTGCCGTGCGCCTACTGGCCGGCGCCCCGTCAGCAGCCGCTGGACGTGCGGACCGGGCCGGGCGAGCTGCCGCCGGTGCTGATCCTGGCGGCCGAGCGCGACGCGGCGGCGCCGTACACGGGGGCGCTGGAGATGAACCGGCGGCTGGCCGACTCGGTGCTGGTGACGGAGCGGGACGCGGGCACGCACGGCGTCGCGGGCGGCGCCAACGCGTGCATCGACGCGCACTTCGAGGCGTATCTGCTGCAGGGCCGTCTCCCGGGGCGGCGCGCGTCCTGCGCGCCGCACCCGGAGCCGCGGCCGGACACCCCGGCCGGCCGTGCCGCGGGCCCGTCGGCCCGGGACTCGCGGAAGGGCGGGGCCGGCCGGCGCTGAGGCCCGCGCCGCCCGTCAGGCCAGGCCGGCGACGAGGTCCGCGATGTCCTTGCGGCGGCCCGTGAAGAACGGGACCTCCTCGCGGACGTGCATCCGCGCCTCGGAGGCACGCAGGTGGCGCATGAGGTCGACGATGCGGTACAGCTCGTCGGCCTCGAAGGCCAGGACCCACTCGTAGTCGCCGAGGGAGAACGAGGCGACCGTGTTGGCGCGCACGTCCGGGTAACCGCGGGCCATCTTGCCGTGGTCGGCGAGCATGCGGCGGCGGTCCTCGTCGGGCAGCAGGTACCACTCGTAGGAGCGCACGAAGGGGTAGACGCTCACGTAGTTGCGGGGCGTCTCGTCGGCGAGGAACGCCGGAATGTGCGAGCGGTTGAACTCGGCCGGGCGGTGCAGCGCCATGTTCGACCACACGGGCTCGAGCCGGCGGCCCAGCCTGGTGCGGCGGAAGAGGTTGTACGCCTCCTGGAGCTGGTCGCTGGTCTCGGCGTGCCACCAGATCATGAGGTCGGCGTCGGCGCGCAGGCCGGAGACGTCGTAGGTGCCGCGGATCGTCACGTCCTTGGCGGCGAGCTGGTCGAACAGCTCCTGGACCTCGTCGGCGTAACCGGCGCGGTCCTCCGGCAGCACGTCCTTCAGCTTGAAGACCGACCACAGGGTGTAGCGGATGACCTCGTTGAGGTCCTTGGCCAGCTTGCCCTTGTTCGGGATCCTGCCGGACTCGGTGGTGGAGGCGTCGTCACTCATGGTCCCTATTCTCCCGCTCCGCCGTGCAGGCTCTGCACCGGGTTGGCCGTGAGTTCCCTGACCCCGGCCAGGTCGCCGTCCAGCTGGTCCACCGCCGCGTGGGCGCTCGCGACGCACGCCGGAACGCCCACGCCGTCGTACGGGGCTCCGCACACCGCGAGGCCGGGCAGCTTGGCGACGTGCTCGCGGATGCGGGCCACGCGCGCGTGATGCCCGACCGGGTACTGCGGCAGGCCGTCGGTCCAGCGGGTGACCCGGGTCGCGAGGGGGACGGCGTCCAGGCCGGTGGCCTCCCGCAGGTCGTGCCGGGACACCTCGACCAGGCCGGCGTCGTCCCGCTGGAGGATCTCCGTCTCGCCGTGGCGCCCCACGGAGGTGCGCAGCACGAGCACCTCCGGGTCCTCCTCGGCGATCCAGCCCCACTTGCGGGAGGCGAAGGTGGCGGCCTTGATGGTGCGGCCGTCGACGGGGGGCACCAGGAAGCCGCTGCCCTCGGGGAGGTCCAGGTCGGCGCTGCGGTAGGCGAGCGTGACGAGTGCCATGGACGCGTACTCGACGGCGGCCAGCTCGGCGGCGGCCGCCGGGGACTCGGCGCGCAGCAGCGCGGCGGCGGCCGGGGCGGGTACGGCCACGATCACCGCGTCGGCGTGCAGCGCGCGCTCCCCGGCCCTGACGCGCCAGCCGCCGGCGGCCTCTCTGCGCAGCCCGGTGACGGGCGTCCCGGTCAGGATCTCGCCGCCGCGCGCGCGGACGGACTCGGCGACCGCGAGCGGCAGCGTGCCCACGCCGCCCTCGATGCCCATGAAGACCGGGCCGGTCTGGGGGGTCGCCGCCGCCCTGGCCTGGATGCCGCGGACGGCCTCGGTCAGGGAGGTGTGGGCGCGGGCGGCCTGGAAGAGCTGGGGGACGGCCGAGCGCATCGAGATGCGGTACGCGTCGCCCGCGTACACGCCACCGAGCAGGGGCTCGACGAGGCGGTCGACGACCTCGCGGCCGAGCCGGGCCGCCACGTACTCCCCCACGGCCACGTCGTCGCCGATCTCGGTGGGGGGCAGGCCGGCCTCGCGCTCGATGCGGGCCAGCCCCTCGTCGGACAGCACGCCGGACAGGGCGGCGGCGGTGCCGGGCACTCCCATCACATGTCCCTTGGGCATGGGCCGCAGGGCACCCCGGGTCCAGATCGAGGCGGTCGCGGTGGCCGGCGGCCGCAGCCGGTCGGCGAGGCCCACCTCGCGCGCGAGGGCCACCGCCTCGGGGCGGCGGGCGAGCAGCGACTCGGCGCCCAGGTCGACGCGCACGCCCGCGATCTCGCCGGGCAGCAGCTTGCCGCCGACCCGGTCCGTGGCCTCCAGGACGGTCACCCGCGCGCCGCGGCCCAGCAGCCGGTGGGCGGCGGCCAGCCCGGCGACACCGGCCCCGATGACGACGACATGCCCCGTACGCGTACCCGTTGCGCTCATGACCCCCACTCTCTCAGACCCCGCTGACACTCCCGCCGCGTCCGGTGGCCGGGCCGGGTCCGGACCGTGACCTCATCGGGACCGGGCCGGCCAAACGTTCCCGGCCGCCCCGCCGTCGAAGGACCGTCACAGGCCACAGCCCTCGGGGGGTACCGCCCATGCGCACACCACGATCCGCACGCCCCGCCCGTCCCGCCCGTCCCGGCCGGGCCCTGGCCGGGGTCCTGCTCGCCGCCTGCCTCGCGCTCGCCGGGTGCGGCGCGGCGGACGACTCGGGCGGCGGCTCCTCGGCGAAGTCCGCGGCCAGGTCGGCGGCGGACGGCGGCAAGGCCGCGGGACCGCGCGCGGCCGACGACGCCGGGCCGGCGCCGAGGACGCCCCGGCTCGCCCAGAACGCGATCGTCCGGACCGCGTCCCTCACCGTCCGGGTCGCGGACGTGCCCAAGGCCCTGGCGCAGGCCCGGTCGGCCGCCGAGGAGGCGGGCGGCTACGTCGGCCGGGAGAGCACGGGGCGGGACGCCGGCGGCCATGAGCACACCCGGGTCGTGCTGCGGGTGCCCACCGCGACGTACGACACGGTCCTCACCCGGCTCCAGGGGACGGGCAAGCTGATCGAGCGCACGGCAGAGGCCGTCGACGTCACCGGCCAGGTGGTGGACGTGGACAGCCGGATCAGGTCGCAGCGGGCCAGCGTGGACCGGATCCGTGCGCTGATGGACCGGGCGGCCAAGCTGAGCGACGTCGTCTCCCTGGAGGGCGAGCTGAGCAGCCGTCAGGCGGACCTGGAGGCGCTGCTCGCCCGGCAGGCGTCCCTGAAGGACCGTACGGACCTGGCCACCATCACCCTGTCGCTGTCCGAGACACCCGCGCGCAAGGCGGCCCACGCGGACCGGCCGGGCTTCCTGGACGCGCTGGCGGGCGGCTGGCACGTGTTCGTCACGCTGCTGCGCCTGCTCGCCCTCGCGCTCGGCGCCGCCCTGCCGTTCGCCGCCTTCGCGGCCCTCCTCGCGCTGCTGTGGACGCGGGTCGTACGCCCCCGGCTGCCGCGCCGCGCGGGGCCCTCCGCCGAGCGCCCCGGCGAGGACTGAACGGCCCGTGCCCCGTAGCGTGTTCCCATGACCATGAACGGTGGGCGGGACGGCAGCGGCGGCACGGAACGGCTGGTCGTGATCGGCGGTGACGCCGCCGGCATGTCCGCGGCGTCACAGGCACGCCGGCTGAAGGGGGCCGGGGAGCTGGAGATCGTGGCCTTCGAACGCGGCCACTTCACCTCCTTCTCGGCGTGCGGCATCCCGTACTGGGTGGGCGGCGACGTCGCCGAGCGGGACCAGCTCATCGCCCGCACCCCCGAGGAGCACCGCGCGCGCGGGATCGACCTGCGGCTGCGCACCGAGGTCACCGGGATCGACGTGGCCGGGCAGCGGGTACGCGCGCGTGACGTCGATTCCGGCGCGGAGTCCTGGACGTCGTACGACAAGCTCGTCATCGCCACCGGTGCGCGCCCGCTCCGTCCGGATCTGCCCGGCGCGGACGCGCCCGGGGTGCACGGCGTGCAGACCCTGGACGACGGCCAGGCCCTGCTGGACACGCTCACGCGCACGCGTGGCCGCCGTGCGGTCGTGGTCGGCGCGGGCTACATCGGTGTCGAGATGGCCGAGGCCCTCATCCACCGCGGCTTCGAGGTGACGGTCGTCAACCGCGGCAAGGCGCCCATGTCCACCCTCGACCCCGACATGGGTCTGCTGGTGCACCGGGCGATGGAGGGGCTCGGCATCACCATGGTCAACGACGCCGAGGTCACCAAGATCCTCACCGGCGAGGACGGCCGCGCCCGCGCGGTGGCCACGGAGGACGCCGAGTACCCCGCGGACCTGGTGGTCCTCGGCATCGGCGTCCGTCCGCAGACCGCTCTCGCCGAGGCCGCGGGCCTTCCCCTCGGCGCGAGCGGCGGCCTGCTCACCGACCTCGCGATGCGGGTGCGCGGCCACGAGAACATCTGGGCGGGCGGCGACTGCGTGGAGGTGCTGAACCTGGTCTCCGGCCAGGAGCAGTACATCCCGCTGGGCACCCACGCCAACAAGCACGGCCAGGTCATCGGCACCAACGCCGGCGGCGGCTACGCCACCTTCCCGGGCGTCGTCGGCACGGCGGTCAGCAAGGTCTGCGACCTGGAGATCGCCCGCACCGGCCTGCGCGAGAAGGACGCCGACCGGGTGGGCCTGCGGTACGAGACGGTCACCATCGAGTCGACGAGCCGGGCCGGCTACTACCCGGGCGCCTCCCCCATGACGGTCAAGATGCTCGCCGAGCGCCGCACGGGCCGGCTGCTCGGCGTCCAGATCGTCGGGCGGGAGGGCGCGGGCAAGAGGGTCGACATCGCGGCGGTGGCCCTGACCGCACAGCTGACGGTGGAACAGATGACGGCCCTGGACCTGGGCTACGCGCCTCCGTTCTCCCCCGTGTGGGACCCGGTCCTGGTGGCGGCGCGGAAGGCCGCGGCGAAGGTACGCGCCGCCTAGGCGGACCCGCTGATCCGCGGCAGGGCGGACACGGCCGCCGGCTGCTCCCCGGCGGGCTTGGCGTGTGTCGCGGTCGGCCGGGTGGAGCGCAGCCGGTAGCTGACGGCCTCGTCCAGCGTCACGGGCCGCTGCATCTGCCCGGCCAGCCGTCCCGCCTCCTGGCCGAGCCGCGCCACGTCCTCCCAGGGAAGCCGTACCACCAGGGACAGCTCGGCCTCCCCATCGGGCAGAGCATGCATCGCCGGCACCTGCGGAGCGTTCGTCATCGCCTGTCCTCACGTCGGTTGAGAACAGATACGCGCACCCGCCCGGCGGCGTTCACCGGTTCGCCCGCCGCATGCAGGGCAGTACTTCAGTGTGGTCATCCCCGTCCATGACGTGAACCCGGTGCGCCGCACGCCCTGGGTGACGTACGCCCTCATCGCCGCCAACGTGCTCGTGTTCCTGTCCACGCCCGGCATAGCGGGCTCCGTGGCAGGCGGCAGCGATCTGGCACAGCTGTGCCGTCTCCATGCCTTCATGGACCACTACGCGGCGGTCCCGAGAGAGCTGATCCACCATCAGCTGCTACGGGTGGTCCCCACGGGCGAGACGGGGCTGGGTCCGCACGGACCGGGCTGTGTCGTGCGGCCGCCCGGTTACGACAAGTCCCCGCCGCTGTCGGTCTTCACGGCGATGTTCCTGCACGGCAGCTGGCTGCACCTGCTGGGGAACATGCTCTTCCTGCTGATCTTCGGCAACAACGTCGAGGACCGGATGGGCCACATCCGCTACTTCCTCTTCTACGTCGTCTGCGGCTACGCGGCCGGTTACGGCTTCGCGCTGCTCAACGACACCTCGGGCGACCCGCTGATCGGCGCGTCGGGGGCGATCGCCGGGGTCCTCGGCGCCTATCTGGCGCTGTATCCGAGGGCGAAGGTCTGGGTCCTCGTCCCGTTCCTGGTCTTCCTGCCGCTGCGGCTGCCGGCCTGGCTGGTGCTGGGCTTCTGGTTCGTGCTGCAGGCCGTGTACTCCTCCGGGCACGCCGTCTCCGGCGCCGGGACGGTCGCGTACGCGGCGCACGTCGTCGGCTTCCTGGTGGGCCTGCTGCTCGCCTGGCCGCTCAAGCCCGGCACCCCGCCCCCGCCGGAGCCGCGCCGCCTGCTGTTCGGCAGGCAGGCCCGGCCCCGCCAGGTGTGGTGAGCGCCGGGAGACGGGGTCAGCGCGCGGTGCGGGTGTGGACGTACTCCGCGAGCCGGGTCAGCGCGTCCGGGTCGGTGTTCGGCATGACGCCGTGGCCGAGGTTGAAGACGTGTCCCTCCAGGCCGGCGGCCGCGTCCAGCACCTCGCCGGCCCGGGCCTCGAGGGTGTCCTTGTCGGTGAACAGGACCGTCGGGTCCAGGTTGCCCTGGAGTGCCTTGCCGGGACCGACCCGGCGCTTGGCCTCGTCCAGCGGGACGCGCCAGTCGACGCCGACGACGTCCGCGCCGGCCTCGCCCATGAGGTTCAGCAGCTCACCGGTGCCCACACCGAAGTGGATGCGCGGGACGCCGTACCCGGCGACGGCCTCGAAGACCTTCGCCGAGGCGGGCATGACCGAGCGCCGGTAGTCGGCGGGGGCCAGCGCGCCGACCCAGGAGTCGAAGAGCTGGACGGCGCTCGCGCCCGCCTCGATCTGGACCTTCAGGAAGGCGGCCGTGATGTCGGCGAGACGGTCCAGCAGGTCGGCCCACAGCTCGGGGTCGCCGTACATCATCGCCTTGGCGTTCTCGTACGTGCGGGACGGACCGCCCTCGACCAGGTAGCTCGCGAGGGTGAAAGGCGCGCCCGCGAAACCGATCAGCGGGGTGGCGCCCAGCTCGCGGGTGAGCAGGCCGATGGCCTCCGTGACGTAGGAGACGTCCTCGGGGGTGAGGTCGCGCAGCCGGGCCAGGTCGGCGCGGGTGCGGATCGGCTGCTCGACGACCGGGCCGACGCCGGGCTTGATGTCGAGGTCGAGGCCGATGGCCTTGAGCGGGACGACGATGTCGCTGAAGTAGATCGCCGCGTCGACGTTGTGCCGGCGCACCGGCTGCAGCGTGATCTCGGTGACCAGCTCGGGCCGCATGCAGGACTCGAGCATCGGAACGCCCTCGCGGACCTTGCGGTACTCGGGCAGGGAGCGGCCGGCCTGGCGCATGAACCACACGGGGGTGTGCGGTACGGCCTCACGGCGGCACGCCCTGAGGAAAGCGCTGTCGTACGTCGCTGTCGGCTGCTTGCCCGAGGGGCTTCCGTTGGCACTCACGACGGCAAGTCTCGCACGGCCCGCGACGGAGAAGTGCCGCAGCCCTCAGGGGGTGTCTTGCCCTGCGCGAGAGCCCCGTTCCCCTTACTCTTCCCCGCATGGCTGCGGCTCAGGGACGACTGTCGGACGGCGCTGACGGAATGGACGACGCGAAGGACACCGCGCGGGGGCGGGCGGGCAGTGCGCTGCCGCCGGCGTTCCGGTCCGCGGTCGACGGCTTGCGGACCGCACGGCTGCGGCCGCAGGTGGAGGTGGAGCCGACGCCGGCCCCGCAGCGGCTCGCCCCGCACGCGTACGCCCTGGAGGCCGTGGTGGTCGACGGCGATCAGGAGCTGGCCGACGGACGGCTGGTGCTGCTGCACGACCCGGCCGGGCACGAGGCCTGGCACGGCACGTTCCGGCTGGTGACGCTGGTGCGCGCGGAGCTGGAGCCGGAGATGGCGGCCGATCCGCTGCTGCCGGAGGTGTGCTGGTCGTGGCTGACCGGGGCGCTGCAGGCGCGCGGGCTCGGCTACGGCGAGCCGAGCGGGACGATCACGCGGGCGGGCTCGCACTACTTCGGTGGGCTGGCCGAGCGGCCGCCCGCCTCGCAGATCGAGATCCGGGCCTCCTGGACGCCCCGCGAGGGGCTCGGCGGAGTGCCGGACACGGCCGCGCACCTGGTCTCCTGGTGCGATCTGCTGGCCCAGGTCGCGGGGCTGCCGCCGGCAGGTCCGGGAGACGCCTCGGTGGTGACGCTGCCGCAGCGCAGGGATCCGCAGGCCCGGTGACGTGACCGCCGGCTTCCGGCGGCATGACCCTCCCGCACGCCCTGTTGACCATCTCTTTGTCGATACGGCCACTTTCCGCACTCGAATCGCATCTGCTCGAACCGACTCGATCTTCGGATGATCGATCGCGTGTCCGAATTGCACAGATTGTTACTCACTAGATCGTGATCATTCTCTAAAGGCGGACGAGTTTGCTGCCGAAGACGACTGTGACCTTCAAAGCACGGTTCGTCCCGGCTTCATCCCCACAAGCCGGCCCCGTCCCCCCACCCAGGAGGCCTGGTGTCCGTTCTCCTCGAGCAACCCGCAAGCCTGGTCGCCTACCGCCCGAACAAGCCGACCGCCATGGTGGTCGTGGCCGACCCGCGCGTCCGCTCCACCGTCACCCGCCATCTGTGGGCGCTCGGGGTGCGCGACGTCATCGAGGCCTCGTCCGTCGCGGAGGCTCGTCCCCGCATCGGCAACCCCCGCGACATCTGCGTCGCCGACGTCCACCTGCCCGACGGCTCCGGCCTGACCCTGCTGTCCGAGACCCGCGCCGCGGGCTGGCCCAACGGGCTCGCCCTCTCCGCCGCCGACGACATCGGCGCGGTCCGCAACGCCCTGGCCGGAGGGGTCAAGGGCTACGTCGTCACCGGCACCCGGACGAACATCGGGCTCCCCACCCGACCCGGCGCCACTCCCCTCGGCGCCGCCGCCCGGATGCACCGCCGCCCCCCGGGTGCCCCGAGCCACCCGGGCGGCTACCGAGAGCTGTCCGGACGCGAGGTCGAGGTGCTGCGACTGGTCGCGGAGGGCCAGTCGAACAAGGCGATCGGCGTCTCGATGGGCCTGTCCGCACTCACCGTCAAGAGCCACCTCGCCCGCATCGCCCGCAAGCTCGGCACGGGCGACCGGGCCGGCATGGTGGCCGTGGCGCTGCGCACCGGCATCATCCACTGAGCCGGTCCGGAGGGCGGTCGGGTTCACTCATGTGAACCCCACGTTTCACCGGGCTGACTGGTTTACGACCCCCCGGCGCCCGTCCGCACGAACGGCGAGTTCGTCCGGCCTGTCGCCCGCCTGGACCAGCTCAGCTACTACCCGCGTCTGGCAGCCCGCGCCCGTGAACTCAC
>NZ_JBFBBK010000006.1:0-185818 GCF_040682635.1 Streptomyces sp. NPDC051133 | reverse complement strand
GGTCGACTTCGCCAGCTTCATGCGGACCGTGGACGTCCTCGGCGGGGTGCAGGTCTGTACGGCGACGTTCCGTCGACGGGCGCCGTCCACACACGGATACCCTTGACAGGTGACCGACGCCCAAGACACCGCAGCAGACAGCGCCCTGCGCACCACCGGAGGCACTCCTCCGGACGACGCCGGATCTTCTGTGACGGGGACGCCGGTTCCGCTTCTCGAGCCCCGCGAGGGCATTCCCCCCGTGATCGCCGACGAGGCCGCCCTCGCCGAGGTGGTCGCCGCCTTCGCCGCGGGCTCCGGCCCGGTCGCCGTGGACGCCGAGCGCGCCTCCGGCTACCGCTACGGCCAGCGCGCCTATCTGGTCCAGCTGCGCCGCGAGGGCGCCGGCTCGGCCCTGATCGACCCCGTCGCCTGCCCCGACCTGTCCGGGCTCGGCGAGGCGCTGTCCGGCGTCGAGTGGGTGCTGCACGCGGCCACCCAGGACCTGCCCTGCCTGCGCGAGATAGGCATGATCCCGACGCGCCTGTTCGACACCGAGCTGGCCGGCCGGCTCGCCGGGTTCCCCCGGGTGGGCCTCGGCGCCATGGTCGAGAACGTCCTGGGCTTCGTCCTGGAGAAGGGCCACTCCGCGGTCGACTGGTCCACCCGCCCGTTGCCCGAGCCGTGGCTGCGCTACGCCGCCCTGGACGTCGAGCTCCTCGTCGACCTGCGGGACGCCCTGGAGAAGGAGCTGGACCGGCAGGGCAAGCTGGAGTGGGCCCTGCAGGAGTTCGACGCGATCGCGGCCGCACCGCCCGCCGAGCCGAGGAAGGACCCCTGGCGCCGGACGTCCGGGATGCACAAGGTGCGGCGGCGCCGGCAGTTGGCCGTCGTACGGGAGCTGTGGCAGACGCGGGACCGGATCGCCCAGCGCAGAGACGTGTCACCGGGCAAGGTGCTGAGCGACGCGGCCATCGTGGAGGCCGCTCTCGCGCTTCCGGGCAGCGTGCACGCGCTGGCCGCGCTGAACGGCTTCGGCCACCGGACGGGCCGGCGGCAGCTGGAGCAGTGGCAGGCCGCGGTCGACCGGGCGAAGGCGCTGTCCGAGAGCGCGCTGCCGCAGCCGGGGCAGCCGGTGACCGGGCCTCCGCCGCCGCGCGCCTGGGCCGACAAGGACCCCGCCGCCGCGGCCCGGCTGTCCGCGGCCCGGACGGGGGTGACGGCTCTCGCCGAGGAGCTCGGCATGCCGCAGGAGAACGTGGTGTCCCCGGACACGGTCCGGCGCATCTGCTGGGAGCCGCCGAAGACGGTCGACGCCGCGTCCGTGGCCGGTGCGCTCGCGGGGTACGGAGCGCGGCCCTGGCAGGTCGAGCTGGTGACGCCGGTGCTGGTCGCCGCGCTGGCCGCCAAGGGCACGCAGGCACCGTGACGGCCCGGGACGCGCGGCGGCCGCAGGTGCGGCGCCGCCGGCCGCGCCCACGCGGCGGAGCCGCACATCGATGCAGCTCCGTGCCCCCTCCGGGCGCCACCGGCACAGCGAGATCCAGCCATACCGCGCGCCGCGGTGCGGGCCGGCCGGTGTGACCTTCGCCGCTCCCCCGCCCAGGACTGTGCAGCTACGTTACTCATAAGTAGCATGAGCCTGAGCGCGCGCTCAGCGCTTGCGCGTCGCAGCTGTGCCATCCCGCACCCTGGAGGAGAGCCATCGTGCCTCGTACCGTCAGGGACGTCGTCTTCGTCGACGGCGTCCGCACCCCGTTCGGCAAGGCGGGCCCGAAGGGCATCTACCACGAGACCCGCGCCGACGACCTCGTCGTGAAGGCGATCCGGGAGCTGCTGCGCCGCAACCCCGGTCTGGACCCGAAGAAGATCGACGAGGTCGCCATCGCGGCCACCACGCAGATCGGTGACCAGGGTCTGACCCTGGGCCGCACGGCGGGCATCCTCGCGGGCCTGCCGCAGTCCGTGCCCGGTTACTCCATCGACCGCATGTGCGCCGGCGCCCTGACCGCCGTGACGACCACCGCCGGTTCGATCGCGTTCGGCGCCTACGACGCCGTCATCGCCGGTGGTGTCGAGCACATGGGCCGCCACCCGATGGGCGAGGGCGTGGACCCGAACCCGCGCTTCGTCAGCGAGAAGCTGGTCGACGAGTCCGCCCTGTTCATGGGCATGACCGCCGAGAACCTGCACGACCGCTACCCCACCATCACCAAGCGGCGCGCCGACGAGTACGCCGTGCGCTCGCAGGAGAAAGCCGCCAAGGCGTACGCCGACGGCAAGATCCAGCAGGACCTGGTGCCGGTCTCGGTGCGCCGCACCAACGCCGAGGCCGGTGAGACCGGCTGGGGCCTGGTCACCGCCGACGAGCCGATGCGCCCGGGTACGACCCTGGAGAACCTGCAGGGCCTCAAGACCCCGTTCCGCGTCCACGGCCGGGTCACCGCCGGTAACGCGGCCGGCCTGAACGACGGCGCCACCGCCTCGATCATCGCGAGCGAGGACTTCGCCCGCGAGAACAACCTGCCGGTCAAGATGCGCCTGGTCTCCTACGCCTTCGCCGGCGTCGAGCCCGAGGTCATGGGCTACGGCCCGATCCCGGCCACGGAGAAGGCCCTCGCCCAGGCGGGTCTGTCCATCTCCGACATCGGTCTCTTCGAGATCAACGAGGCCTTCGCCGTCCAGGTGCTCGCCTTCCTGGAGCACTACGGCATCGCCGACGACGACGCGCGCGTCAACCAGTACGGCGGCGCCATCGCCTACGGCCACCCGCTGGCCTCCTCCGGCGTCCGTCTGATGACGCAGCTGGCCCGCCAGTTCGAGGAGCAGCCGCACGTCCGCTACGGCCTGAACACCATGTGCGTCGGCTTCGGCATGGGCGCGACGGTCATCTGGGAGAACCCGCACTTCGAGGGGGACAAGTGAGCACCACCGCTGAGCTTTTGAAGGGTGCGGCCGAGCTGTTCCCCGACGAGGTCGTGACGTCCGCGCACGTACGCCACCTCGACCTGCCGTTCGGCGCCGGGCGCTTCGCGCTCATCACGCTGGACAACGGCTTCGACCACACCAAGCCGACCACGTTCGGCCCGGCCTCGCTGGCGAACCTCAACACCGCGATCGACCAGGTCGAGGCGGAGGCCGCGGCCGGTGACATCGTCGGCGCCGGCATCACCGGCAAGCCGTTCATCTTCGCCGTCGGCGCCGACCTCAAGGGCGTCGAGCTGCTGAAGAAGCACGAGGACGCGCTCGCCATCGGCAAGGGCGGCCACGAGGTCTTCAAGCGCCTCGCGGGCCTCGCGGTCCCGACCTTCGCGTACTACAACGGCGCGGCCATGGGCGGCGGCGTCGAGGTCGGCCTGCACTGCTCCTACCGGACCGTCTCCAAGGCGATCCCGGCGTTCTCCCTCCCCGAGGTCTTCCTGGGCCTGGTCCCGGGCTGGGGCGGCTGCGCGCTGCTGCCGAACCTGATCGGCGCGGAGAAGGCCGTCTCGGTGATCATCGAGAACAGCCTCAACCAGAACAAGCAGCTCAAGGGCCGGCAGGTCTTCGACCTCGGCATCGCCGACGCCCTCTTCGAAGGCGCCGACTTCCTGGAGCAGTCGCTCGTCTGGACGGCGAACGTCCTCAAGGGCGACATCGCGGTCGAGCGCCCGGTGATCGACCGCGGCGAGGCCTGGGACCAGGCCGTCGCCAAGGGCCGCTTCATCGCGGACTCCAAGGTGCACGGCGCGGCCCCGGCCGCCTACCGCGCCCTGGACATCATCGCCGCCGCCAAGAACGGCGACCTGCAGCAGGGGTACGACGCCGAGGACCAGGCCCTCGCCGACCTGATCATGGGCGGCGAACTGCGCTCCGGCATCTACGCGTTCAACCTGGTGCAGAAGCGCGGCAAGCGCCCGGCCGGCGCCCCGGACAAGAACCTGGCGCGCCCGGTCACCAAGGTCGGCGTGGTCGGCGCGGGCCTGATGGCCTCGCAGCTCGCCCTGCTCTTCCTGCGCCGCCTGGAGGTGCCGGTCGTGCTGACCGACATCGACCAGGAGCGCGTCGACAAGGGTGTGGGCTACGTCCACGCCGAGATCGACAAGCTGCTCGGCAAGGGCCGGATCAACCAGGACAAGGCCAACCGCCTCAAGGCCCTGGTCAGCGGTGTCCTGGACAAGGCCGAGGGCTTCGCGGACGCGGACTTCGTCATCGAGGCCGTGTTCGAAGAGATCGGCGTCAAGCAGCAGGTGTTCGCGGAGGTGGAGGCGGTCGCCCCGGCGCACGCGATCCTGGCGACCAACACCTCCTCGCTGTCCGTGTCGGAGATGGCGTCGAAGCTGAAGCACCCCGAGCGGGTCGTCGGCTTCCACTTCTTCAACCCGGTCGCGATCCTCCCGCTGCTGGAGATCGTCCGCGGCGAGAAGACCGACGACGCCTCGCTGGCCACCGCGTTCGCCGTCGCCAAGAAGCTGAAGAAGACCGCGGTCCTCACCAAGGACGCCCCGGCGTTCGTCGTGAACCGCATCCTGACCCGCTTCATGGGCGAGATCCAGAACGTCATCGACGAGGGCACCCCGGTCGAGGTCGCCGAGAAGGCGATCGAGCCGCTCGGCCTGCCGATGTCCCCGCTGGTGCTGCTGGAGCTGGTCGGCCCGGCGATCGGCCTGCACGTCTCGGAGACCCTCAACCGGGCCTTCCCGGACCGCTTCACGGTCTCCCCGAACCTCGCGGCCGTCGTCAAGGCGGGCAAGCGCGGCTTCTACGTCTACGACAGCGGCAAGCCGGAGCTGGACCCCGAGGTCGCCGCGCTGCTGAAGCAGGGCGACTCGGTCCTCACCGAGGAGCAGGTCCGTGACCGCGTGCTCGACGCGGTGGCGCAGGAGATCGGGCTCATGCTCGACGAGGGCGTCGTCGCCGAGGCCCAGGACATCGACCTGTGCCTGATCACGGGCGCCGGCTGGCCCTTCCACCTGGGCGGCATCACGCCGTACCTGGACCGCGAGGGTGTCTCGGAGCGCGTGAACGGCAAGAAGTTCCTGGCTCAGGGCGTGGCGTCGGTTCCGGCGTGACGGTCGTACGGATGTGAAGGAGGGGCCTCCGCCGGCGGGCGGAGGCCCCTCCGCCGTCTCAGGAGCGCCAGGGCCCCAGCGGGCTGCCCACCGCCGGGGCGAGCTGGCGGCGCACGTGCAGTTCGCCGTCCGTGCCGATGACCGCGACGACCACGGCGCCCGCCGCGTCGTGAGCCATGGCCGGGGCGTGGGCGAACATCTCGCCGGACTCGTGCCAGTGGGTGCCGGAGACGTTCTTGTCCCGGTCGGGCAGGGAGACGACGAGTCGCCCGCGGCTGCCGCGGTGGGCCAGGAAGGCCTCGCGGGCGCCGCGTTCGGGCGCCCACAGCGCGGCGACCGCGCCCGTGCCGCCGTGGCCGCCGAGCCCGGCGCCGGAGCCGGGCCAGCGGCCGTCGGCGTGCCGGCGGTACGCCATGACCTGCTGGGTGCCGGCCTCCCGGAAGTAGAGGCAGGTACGGCCGTCGCCCGAGTCGACGGCGGTGATGCCGCCGGTCGCCGGCCGGCCCGTCTGCAGGGTCTCGTCGAGGAGGAAGGGCCCGCCGGGTTCGGCCTGGTGCCAGCGCCAGACCGAGTTCTTGCCGGGCACGTACAGCTCCACGGTGCCCTGTGCGGTGGTCAGGGCGGTGCCCGCGTCCTGGACGAAGCGGCCGCCGATGCTCTCCCAGGGCCCCCAGCGGCCGTCGGTGTCGCGCCGGCGCAGACTGATGCCCTGGTCGAAGTCGCGGACGAAGACGTACAGCCGGCCGGCCGCGTCGACCGCGGCGGCCGGCACGCCCACCTCCCGCTGCCGGCGTCCGTCACCGTGCGCCCAGTCGGGGTTCTCCAGCGACTGCCAGCCGCTGAAGCCGTTGCCACCGGGGTCCTGGACCGTGTGGACGACGTCCACGGTCACCCCGCTGCCGGCGACGTTCTGGCGGCGCAGGCCCACGAGTTCGGCCGGGCCTCCCGGCAGCCCGGTGACGGCGAGCGTCGGCGCGATCCAGCCGTCGCCGAGGACGAAGGGGCCCTTCCACTCGCCGCCGGCCGGGCCGGTCTCCGTCCAGAACGCGAGCCGGCCGGCCAGTACCCCGAAGGCGTTGAGCCGCCCGCCCGGTCCCAGGCGCAGCCAGTCGGTGGTGGGCGAGTAGCGGTAGGCGACGCTGTTCATGTGGGTGCTGCGCCGCGGGTTCGGCCCCAGTTGCCGGTCGCCACAGGTGCCGCAGGTGCCGTGCGGGCAGACGCTCGGGGCGTCCAGACCGCTGTACGTCGCCAGGTACTCGGCCTTCTCCCCGATCGCCGTCGAGTCGAGGTTGTGGCCCCAGAAGCGGTTGGCGTAGGCGCGGTAGTGCTCGACGACCGGAGCGTGGCCGGCCTCCCGGTGCCGGGCGAGGGCGGCCAGCGCGAACTGCGCCGTGGTGGTGTGGTCGACGTGGTCGGAGCAGACGAACTCGTCCCGGCCGCCGTCGTGTTCCGGGTCGGGGTCCAGGGTGCGCACCGCGGTGGGGCGGACGTGGACCAGGAGGGCGGTCAGTGCGGCGATCACCTGTTCGCGGGTGATGTGCTGGACCTCGCCGACGGTGCAGCCGTGCACCGGGAGAGTGGCCTGGGTGCGCAGGGCGCCCTCCCACAGGTCGTGGAGCCGGGTGCGGGTGCCGCGCTCGGTGGGGGCGCCCATGTGCAGCTGCAGGAAGTACAGGCACACGGAGTCCTGCCCGGCCAGGGTGAACCGCTCCGCGGCGAACCCGGGCACCAGGTCCACGGGTTCACGCCGCCAGGGGTGGTCACGGTCGCCGGTGGCCATACGGGCGTACGCGGAGCGCAGCCCGCAGCCGCGCTCGGTGCTGTAGCGGGCGAAGTCGGCGGGTACGGCGTGGCGTTGGGGATCATTGGTGTCGGCGTTGACGCCGTCGCCCTCCCCCGCGGTGAGGATGACGGTCGTGATCCGGTCGCCGTCCTGCAGCGAGCGCACCAGGTCGGGGTTCATGAAGTACAGGTCGTCGTCCTGGTGGGCGACGATGTGGAGGATCGAACGGGTGGACGTGGTCATCGGGCCTCCTCGGGCGTCGCGTTCGCGTGGGTCGTCGCCGGTGGCGGGCGTCATCGGTCCACCACGTTCATCGCCATGGCACCCGACGCCGAGCAGTAGGGCCGCACCCACACCGGGCGGGCCGGGTGGACCACGGCGTAGGGGGAGGCCTCGTCGCCCACCAGCGGGACCGAGGGGTGGACGTACGCCCCCTTGACGTCGGGGAAGTCCTCCAGCAGGTGGCACACGCGCACCTTGCGGCGGTCGAACGGGTCGGGCTGCAGCCACCAGTCCCAGTCCTCCCAGCGTTCGAGGCGGTGGTCGACGACCTGGCGCAGCGGTGCCTCGGCGCGGAACGACTGGCGGCCGAGGATCTGGACGGGCACGGAGAAGTTCCGCCCGTGCCGGCCGCGGCGGCTGACGACGAACAGGGCGCCCGGCTCGATCCGGCGGCCCCCGGACAGCACCCCGCGCACCGTGATCACGCCGTCGCCCGCCTCGACACCGGTGCACTCCACGTGCTCCTCGCGCAGCACCGTGCGCAGCATCAGCCGGCCGTTCGGCTGGGCGTAGGGCAGGTTCCAGGCGATCGGGCCGGCCGGGGGGCGGGCGACGAGGCGGGCGCGGGCGTCGATGAGGGCGCGGGTGTCGCGGACGCCGGCCTTCATGTGCACGGGCGAGGACTTGGGGGTGCTCATGGTCACCTGCCAGCGTCCGTCGCCGAGGTCGTCGAGGGCCGTCGGGGTGAGGACGGCGGTGTAGCGGGTGCCGCCGTTGTCCAGGCCCGTGCGGGAGGTGCGCAGCGGCAGGTCGGGGCGGCGGTCGCCGTCGGCGGGCTGGTGGCGCAGCACGAACTGCCAGCGGCGGCGGCCCTCGGCGGGCCCGTCGGCGCTGAAGCGCAGCCAGCCGGCGTCGGCGGCGGTGACGTCCACGGTGGCCGCGTCGATCGCGGTCGGGGGCACGGTGAGCCGGTCGGCTCCGGCCTTGCGCGGGCCGGCGGGGGCCCGGTAGCCGCGCTCGGCGGCGGCGGCGCGGCGGCGGGCGGCGTCCTCGAACAGGTCGAGGTAGCGGTCGGCCACGGCGGCCGGGTCGTAGCGGGCCGCGTTGCGCAGTGCCGCGGCGCCCATGGTGCGGCGCAGGGACTCGTCGGCCATCAGGCGGCGCAGGCCCCGGGCGATCCCCTCGGCCTCGCCGTTGGGCACGAGGAAGCCGTCCTCGCCGTCGGCCAGGATCTCCCGGGGGCCGACGGGACAGTCGGTGGAGACCACCGGCAGGCCGCAGCGCATCGCTTCGACCAGCGTCATGCCGAACGACTCGGCGCTGGAGGTGACGGCCGCGATGGAGCCCTTGGCCCACTCGGACTCGATCGGCGAGAAGCCGCCCATGAGCAGGGCCCGCCCGTTGAGGCCGAGTTCGGTGACCAGGGCCCGCAGCTTGCCGGCCTCGCCGCCGTCGCCGTAGATGCGCAGCTGCCAGTCGGGGAACTCCCCGGCCAGCTCGGCGAAGGCGCGGATCAGCAGGTCGTACCGCTTGATGTGGTGCATGCGGCCCGCGCTGACGACGACCTTGCGCGAGCAGTCGGAGGGCTCCACGGACGGCTCGGGCACGCTGTTGGGGATGCCGACCACGGGGATGCCGGGGATCGGGGTGTTCTCCGTGAACGAGCGGGCGTCCGCCTCGGTGACCGTCGTGATCGCGTCCAGCCGCGGATAGACCCGGGCCATCTCCGCGCGCACCGCCGGGGGGATGGCCAGGTGCGTCATGTGCTCCTGGGCGACGCGCAGGGCGCCGTCGCGGGTGTGGGCGGCGACGAAGAGGTTGAGGCTGGGCCGGGTGCCGACGACCACGTCGGCGGACGTCCGCTGCAGTTCGCGGATGATGCGCCCGTCGGTGAACCTGCTGTACTGCGCGGAGAACTCCTCCTGGCGCGGCACCACGTCACTGGGTTCGTCGCTGCCCGCGGCGTCGCGGTCGGCGGAGCCGGGGCGCAGGTCGACGAGGGCGCGGACGGTGACGCGCGGGGAGATCTCGAACTTGGTGGCGGTGGTCCGCCGGAAGACCGAGACGATCTCCACGTCGTGCCGGACGGCGAGCGCCTCGGCGAGGTTGATGACGGTGCGGTTGGTGCCGCCGATGCCGTAGATGTTGTTGATCAGGAAGGAGATCTTCACCGGACCTCGCCCTCCTTGCGCTCGAAGGGACTCGGCACCGGGTAGTAGGTGCGCAGGAACGTCTTCAGCATCTTCGTCTGGCGGTCGACGTCATGGCCGTCGGACAGGGTGTCGTTGATGCAGAACGCCTGCCGGTCGCGGCGGGCCAGCAGGATGCCGAGCCGGCGCTGGATCTCCGGCTTGGCGAGGTCGAGGTAGGCGAAGGTGATGTTCGAGGGCACGGCGCGGCCGGTGAAGTAGGCGTAGTAGTGGTAGAGCGACGAGGGGATGGAGATGTCGGCGGCGCTGCGGAACCTGCTGCGCGAGGTGTTGCGGTGCTCCTCGGCGAACTCGCGCTCGATCTCGTGCAGCACGCTGCGCCGCAGCGCGTAGGGAGCGTGCCGCAGCTTCTGCACGATGGCGCTGCCGAAGTGCTCCTGGAGCAGGCGCCGGTTGTTCTTGCCGGCCGCGTCGACCGGGCGGTCCACGGGGCTGAGGTCCCACCGGGGCACCTGGGACGGGGAGAAGAAGGTGCGCGTCATGCCGTTGGAGAGGAAGAAGTCCTGCGGGGTGACGGGGCTGCCCAGGAACATGTCGTCGTTGAAGTACAGGAAGTGCTCGGACAGGCCCTTGATGTGGTGCAGGCGGCTCTCGATGGCGTGCGAGTTGAAGGTGGGCAGCGCGGAGGGGTCGTCGAAGATCTCCGAGTGG
The DNA here is from genome assembly GCF_040682635.1 of Streptomyces sp. NPDC051133. Classification (NCBI taxonomy): domain Bacteria; kingdom Bacillati; phylum Actinomycetota; class Actinomycetes; order Kitasatosporales; family Streptomycetaceae; genus Streptomyces; species Streptomyces sp. NPDC051133. The sequence continues at coordinate 175,922 of NZ_JBFBBK010000006.1, read as the reverse complement.
TCGACCACGGTCAGGCGCGGGTGGCCGTCGTTGAGCCAGTCCGGACGCTGATGGTCCGTCACCAGGAAGACGTGGCGCACCCAGGGGGCGTTCTGCTCCAGCGCGCGCAGGGAGTAGCGCAGCTCGTCCCGGCTGATGTAGCGGGCGGGGTTCGCGGACTCGGTGTGGTATCCGCCCTGGCCGTAGGCGCCGCGCCGCCGCTGCCACGCGGGATCGCTGCCGTCGACCCAGGTGTAGACGACGTCCACCGGGAAGCGCACGTCCTCGGGCAGGGCGTCCGCGCAGGGCCGGATGGTGCGCACCGAGCGGGTGCGCCGGGTGTGCAGGGCGGCGAAGCCGGTGAGCCGGCTGACCGGGACGGTCACCCGGGGCTCGTCCAGGGCGACGTCCTCGGTGACGCGGTTGGGGCGGGGGGCGACCAGGCGTCCGTCCTCGGGCCGCCAGAACTCCACGTCGCAGCCGTGCTCCAGGCCCAGGACCAGGGAGCCCGCCGGGTCGCTCCAGACCATGCCGACCCGCAGGACGCCCGCCTGGCGGGCCGTGCGCCGGCCGCCGGGCGAGCCGGCCAGCACGGTGCGGCCCTGCGCGCTCTCCCCGTGGCAGGCGCGCAGGTAGACGGGGCTGCGCTCGGCGCAGCGCTCCAGCACCCGCCCGACCCGTTCGCGGTCGCTCTCGGCGACGGCCAGGCAGGAGCGGAAGTCGGAGGCACCGCGCACCGCGAAGTAGTCGACACCGGCCTCCTCCAGGGCGGTGACGACGAGTTCCAGGTTGGCCTCGCGCAGGCCGAGCGGTGACACGGTCGGCCGGACGAGGGCGATCCGGGCGCCGTGCCCGGCGAGCGCGGCGAGCCGTTCACCGGCCCGGAACAGGTGCGGCCAGCGGCGCCGGGCCCGGGCGCCGCGGAACAGCCGGGCGCCCAGGGTGACGGCGTGCAGCCGGCGCAGCAGCTGCTTCAGCGCCGTGCGCAGTCCCGCCGGGACCCGGCGTGCGATGCGGCGTCTGAGGCCGGCGGGGACCAGGGTGCGGTACGCCCCGACCGCGGCGGATGCCTCGGGATTGCCCATGCTCACGGCCGGCCGCCCGCCTCGTCGACGTGGTGGTCCCGCTCCAGGGGGCTCGGGACGGGGAAGTAGCGGTGCAGGAACCGCACGGCGGCCTTGGTGCCGCCGCGCACCCGCGCCTCCTCGGTACCGAGACCGAAGAGCTGGATCTGCTGGGTGTCGCGGCGGACCAGCAGGCGTTCCAGGTGGTTGCCGATGCCGGGCAGCGCCGCGTGCAGCGCCACCGACGCCTCGCCCGAGGGGTCGGCGAGGCCGGCGGCGTGCGCGACGTGGTGGACGACACCGTCCAGCGGATGCGTGCCGGGTACGGCGGTCAGCCGCTGGACGTCGTCGAGGGGCAGCGGCTGACCGCCGGACTCCATGAGCCGCTGCAGGGTCTCGGCGCGGTGCGGCTGCGGGCCGTGCGCGTAACCGTGGGCGGCGACGCGGCCGGTGGCCGAGTACGCGGTGCGCGTCCACGGCGCGAAGGACTCCTGGGCGTTCCAGGGGCCGCGCCGGGGGCGGGTCGCGCCGTTCGGGGTGAAGTAGTCGAAGGCGCGGACGGGCCGGCCGAACAGGGCTCCGGGCCGCAGCAGCAGGAACTGCTCGGCGAGATCCGGCAGTTGGTGCAGGTACCACTCGGAACCCGGCCGGGCCCGCACCACGGTGAGCCGGTCGTCGGCCGCCAGCCAGGCCGGCGGCTCCGTCTCCGCGACCACGTGGACGGCGTCCACCCAGGGGGCGTACTGGTGCAGGGAGCGCAGTGCGGCCCGCAGCAGCTCCTCCCCCCATCCGGTGGGGTGCTGCCACAGCAGGACCGCGTCCACCGGGAAGGTGATCTCCTCGAGCCGCGGCACGTCGAAGTTCTCCAGGGTGACCGTCGGCTCCATGTCGCCGTCGATGTCGCAGTAGCCGGACAGCCGGTCGAGGCCGATCTCGACGCCGGGCGCGTCGCTGGGCACCGCGCGCTGGACCCGGTTGGGACGCGGGCCGATCAGCCGCTCGGTGGGCAGGTCGGTGTTGGCGCTCCAGAACTCGATCTCGATGCCCTGGTCCTCGCCGACCCAGAGGTTCTCGGTGGGCTCGGTGCGCAGCCAGGTCAGGCGGATCACCTTGGCCTTGCCGTAGTGCTTCCAGGCCTTCACATGGCTGCCGGGCAGGTCCCCGGTGTCGTTCCTGGCGGGTGAGACGGAGGCGACGTAGCCGGTGTGCTCCTCCAGCAGCGCGCGCAGGACCCGGCGGACCGCGCCCTTGTCCTGCTGGTCCACGGCGAGGCAGATGCGGCGGTCGTCGAGCCCCGGGACGGCGAACCAGGGGATGTCGGCGGTGTCCAGGGCCTGGGTGACCAGGTCGTGGTCGAGCCGGCGGGCCAGGTCGACGGTGAGGCCGGTGTGCACGTGGCCGACCCTGCCGTCGGGTGCCTGGGTGCGGCGCTCGGAGTGACCGAGCCGCGCCCGGCGCACGCGGCGCAGGGCTCTGCGGTGCAGCCGTGCCTCACGGCGGCTCAGGGTCCGGGCGAGCTGCCGCTTGACCTTGCGCCGCACACCGGCGGGCAGCGTCGTCGAGGCGGCGGAGCGCACCGGCTGGGGGACGAGGCGTTTGTAGACGTTGGCCGCGGAGCTCATGGACGTCGGGTCCGGCACGTCATGAACTCCGTTTCATCGTTCGTAAGGACTGGGAGTGGGGAAGTAGGAGGTGAGGAAGCCGTCCAGCAGCTCCTGTTGTGCCTCGATGTCCTCTGGTGTCGAGAAGGCGTCGTTGAGGCAGAAGGAGTCCTGGTCCCGGCCGTCTAGCAGCCGTTGCAGCCGGTCCGCCAGGTCCGGTACGGCCAGCTGGAGGTAGGTGAAGGGCATCGAGCCCGGTTGCGCCCGGCCGGTCAGCGCCGCGTAGTAGAGCGCGAAGGACGAGGTCGGCGACAGGTCGGTCATGGCCCGGAACCGGCTGCCCGCCGTACGCGCCCAGGCCTGGGGGAAGTCCTGCTCGGCCTCCTCCATCGCCGAGCGGCGCAGCGCGTACGGAATGTGCTCCATCGGCTGGGTGATCACCTTGCCGAAGCGTTCCAGCAGCAGGGCGCGGTTGTTCTTGCACGCCGCGTCGACCGGGGTGTCCGTCTCCATGACCGGGCCCTGCGGGATGCGGTTGCGCGAGGGGAAGTAGCGGGCCGTGCCGTTCGGCGTGAAGAAGGCGTGCGGGGCGACCGGCCGGCCGATGAACATGTCGTCGTTGAAGTACAGGAAGTGCTCGGACAGGCCCTCGATGTGGTGCAGCTGCGACTCGATGGCGTGCGAGTTGAACACGGGCAGCACCGACCGGTCGCGGAAGATCTCGCGGTGGGTGGCGATCCGGATGCCGGGCACGTCCTCGCGCAGCCAGGCCGGTACCTGGTCGTCGGTGACGATGTGGATCGTGCGGATCCACGGAGCGAACAGGTGCAGCGACCGCACGGAGTAGCGCAGTTCGTCGCGGCTGATGAAACGGGCGTCGCTCGCGGACTCCGCGTGGTAGACCTCGCCCTTCGCCTGGGCCTTGCGCTGCTGCCAGGCGGGGTCGTCGCCGTCGACCCAGGTGTAGACGGCGTCGACGGGGAAGGCGATGTCGTCCGCGCAGTTCACCAGGAACTCGGGGCGCGTGGGCAGCGCGGGTGCGAGGTGCCGCGGGGTCCAGTCCGAGACGAACCGGCTGAACAGCCGGGCGGAGCCGAGGACGTTCCCGCCCTCGGCGGCGACGGCCCAGGCGGCGCGGTTGGCGCGGGGCGCGAGGAGGTAGGTGCCCTGCCGCTGCCAGAACTCGATGGCGCAGCCGTACTCGTGCCCGAGGAGCAGCTGCCGGTCCGGGTCGGTCCGGTACCAGCTGATCTGCAGGACGCGCGCGCCGGCGACGTCACGCCAGGCCCTGGGATCGCGGGAGGAGACGGGCTTGGCCGGCCGGGGCGCGTCCGGGTCGATCACGCTGAGGTGACCGGGGAACTGGCTCATCCCGCGGAACACCACGGCGAGCACACGGTCCCGGTCCTCCTCGGCCACGGCGACGACCGTGCCGTGGTCGGAGGTGCCGCGGACGGCGAAGTGGCCGACGCCCGCCGTGGCGAGCAGCGCGGTGAGCGCGGACCGGTTGGCCTCACGGGCGGCAAGCGGTGTCAGTCCCGGCTCGACGTAGACGTCGCCGTGCTCGGCGGTGAGTGTGGTGGGGCCGCTCTCGGCGGAAGGCCGCCGTACGGCATGTCCTCGTGGAGCGTGGTCCGCTGCACCCGCCGTCCGCCCGAGAGCGTGATCGGAGACAGTCGTCACGTCGCTCGCCCCCCACGGGCCGACGCACGCACCGGCACAGCCACCCCTCCCTCTGCTCACCCGGGCCAGGCCGTGGGTGAGTACTCGTGTCCGCTCGCCCTCGTGCCCCCCGGCTCGAATGCGCGACCACGTCGACGCGACGGCAAGAGGCCGCCGCAGGTTCACACCGAATGTTTAACCTTCACAGGACTGGCACATCATCGGCAAGCGATTGCACAGCTGTCAACATGAGTCGGAAATGACAGAAAACACATACAACTCTTACGTCCCTCTGAACGTCTGATGACCGGTGGACGCTGTCCACCGCCGCAGACGGGCCCGGTCTCCCCCCACTCGTGCCCTGAGCTCCCGAGGAATCACGGCATCGAGCCGGCACGAGAGAGGAACCGAGTCCATGACGCACGCCCAGACGGAGACGGGCTCCCGGGGATCACGGCGGGCGCCGGCGAGCCGCCGGGCCAAGCCGCCCAGAAAGCGCCGTCGCGTGGGCCGCTGGATCGCGCTGAGCCTCGTCCTCCTCGTCCTCGCCGCGGGCGGGGCCGGTTACTGGCTCTACAGCGATCTCAACGGCAACATCAAGGGGGTCGACCTCGACCGGGCGATCGGTGACGACCGGCCCGAGAAGCTGCCCACCTCGGGGCAGAACCTCCTGGTCCTCGGCTCCGACTCGCGGTCCGGCGCCAACGCCTCGCTCGGCACCGGCAACGTCTCCGGTGCCCGCTCCGACACCGCGCTGGTGATCCACATACCCGAGGGCCGCAGCAGGGCCGTCGCCGTGAGCATCCCGCGCGACACCCTGGTGACCCGGCCCGAGTGCACCAGGAAGGACGGCTCGACGCTTCCCTCGGCGAAGCGCGTGATGTTCAACTCCGTCTACTCGCTCGCCGGTCCGGCCTGTGTGGTCAAGACCGTCGAGCAGATGTCCGGGGTGCGGATGGACCACTTCCTGGAGATCGACTTCGCGGGCTTCAAGGGACTCGTGGACGCCATCGGCGGCGTCACCGTCACCGTGGACCAGGACATCCACGACAAGTCCAGCGGCCTGGACCTGACCGCCGGCACGCACGAGCTCGACGGCACGCAGGCCCTGCAGTTCGTCCGCACCCGGCACGGCATCGGCGACGGCAGCGACCTCGGACGCATCGGCCTGCAGCAGCAGTTCCTCATCGCCCTGCTGAGCGAGATCAAGAAGCAGGACCTGCTCGGCAGCCCCACCAAGGCCTACCGGATCGCCGACAAGCTCACCGCGTCGCTCACCACCGACTCGGGCCTCGCCTCCCTGACCAGGCTCGCCGAGTTCGGGCGCAGCCTGAACGGCATCGATCCGTCCACCATGGAGACGATCATGCTGCCCGTCCGGTACGACACCCAGGACCCGAACCGCGTCGTGGCCGCCGAGCCCCAGGCCGGCCGGCTGTGGCAGGCGCTGCGCAAGGACCACGAGATCCCCGAGTCGGCGAAGAAGTCGCCCGCCACGGGGGGTTCGGCGTCCTCGTCCTGAGCGCCGGCGCGGGTCAGACGCGGACCGACGGGGACAGCGCCAGACCGGGGCCGCCGGCCTGACGGGCGATGTGCAGCGCCCCGTCCGGTGCGATCACGGCGAGCACGATCCGGCCGTACGCGTCCAGGGCGAGCGCCGGGGCGCCGACGCAGTGCTCGCCGGTCGGCGACCACCACACGCCCGCCTGCTCGTTCTCGGCGCCGCAGGCGGCGAGAACGACCTGCCCGTCCATGTCCCGGTGCGCCAGCACCGTGCAGTCGTACCCGTCGAGCACCGCGCGCAGCACGGCGACCGGGTCCCCGGCCGGTGCTCCGCCGAGGGGGATGACCCAGCCGCCGGGACGGTGGGCGAGCAGCTGCCCGCTGTGCGGGTCGGCCCAGTAGTACGTGGCCCGGTCCGGTGCCGTCTCCAGCGCCGCCACCGTGCCCGGCGCCACCGCGACCGGGATGTCGGGCTCCTGCCGGAAGTCGCCGTCGGCCTCGGCCTGCCGCCACCACATGACGTTCCGCTCGCCGCCCGCCAGCACCTCGATGCGCCCGGAGGCGTGGCCGACGGCCACCAGGCCGTCCTGCACCCGGCTGCCCTTGAGGTCCTGCCAGGGCTCCCACTTTCCGGTGGGCCCCTCGCGGCGGAGCATCACCCCGCGGCCCGCGTTGCGCGCGAAGACGTGCACGCGCCCCGAGCCGCTGACCGCGGCGACCGGGACGCCGAAGCGGGCGGCCTTCTCCCGGTCCTGGTGCGGATTGCCCAGCGAGCGCCACTCGGTCACCGGGCGGCCGGTCTGGTACTGGATGGCGTGCACGACGTCTACGGCGGGCGGGCCGTCGCCCTTGCGGACCTCGCGCCGGCCGACGAAGTGGACGTAGGAGTCGGCGCCTTGGGCCACCGAGAGGTGGGTCAGGTCCGGCACGGGGAAGAAGTCGGGTTCCGCCCAGTCCGGGCCGCCCGGCCGGGTCTCCGTCCAGCGCAGCAGGCCGCCGCGGGTGCGGGCGTAGGCGGTCAGCCTGCCGTCCTTGCCGAGCGTGAGCCAGCGGCCCGCCACGGTCGCCTCGGCCGCCTGCCCCTGCGTCGTCCCCGCGCGCACGACGACGTGGTCGGCCGCTCTGCGCCGGGCGGCGCCGCGCCCGGATCCGGTCCGCATGACGTGACCCGCCCCTTCCCTGTGCCCGGCGCGGTCGAGTCCCGAACACCTGTTGCACGGGGAGGCCGGGCGCGCCTCATCATAGGTCGAACGTTCGACGAACACGGTGTGACGGCCGTGTGCCCGTCCGGTGCACGGGCCGGCCCGGGGCGGCCCTCAGATCTGCCGCCACGCCTCCATCGCCAGCCCCGGCTCGTCCTTGCGCCAGGTGAGGAGGAGTTGGCCCGTGGACGGGGACAACGTTGCCGCGACCACCCGGTCGTCCTCGTCCACCGCGAGCGACACCAGCGCGTCCACCGGCAGCCGCGGGCCCGACTCCGCCCACCAGGCCCCCGCCGGCTCCAGCTCCGTGGGATACGCGGCGAAGGCCACCCGGCCGTCCGCCGAGCGCTGGGCCAGCAGGGTGCAGTCGTGGCCGTCGAGGTCGCAGCGGACGGCCGAGACCGGGCCGGGGCCAGCCGCCGGCAGGAGGCCGGCCGGCTTGCCGCCGGGGCGCCAGGCGCGCAGGCCGCCCGAGTCGTCGGTGTAGAAGACGGTCGTGCTGTCCGGGGACGTGGCCAGGGCGCGCAGGGTGCCGGGACGGACCGCGGTCCGCAGGGTCTCCGTGAGGACCGGCTGGGCGCCGGGCTCCTCCTGGCGCCAGTACAGCAGGGCACCGGGGGCGGCCGCGTACAGCTCCACCCTGCCGGACTCCCCCGTCACCGCCGCGAGCCCGTCCTGGACCTGGCTGCCCAACAGGTCCCGCCAGGGGTCCCAGCCGCCCTTCTCCTTCTGCGCGAGCATGCTCACTCCGCCGCCGTTGTTGCGCACGAAGACATGGGCCCTGCCGTGCGCGTCCACGGCCACGGCGGGCGTGCCGGTGCGGTCGCCCTTCTTGTTCGGATGGCCGACCGGGTTCCAGTCCAGCGCCGACAGCCGCGGACGGAAGTGGGTGGAGTGCACCAGGCCCGACTCGCCCTTCGCCGTGGGCCGCCAGGAGACCAGATGGGCGTAGCCGTCGGCGCCCTGGCCGACGGCGAGGACGGGGTGCAGCCTCTGGTCGCCGCCCACGGTGCGCGGGTCGCTCCAGGGGCCGCCCGGCGCGCGCTCCGCCCGGCACAGGACGGCGTCGCCCGACAGCTGGTAGACACTGAGCCGGCCGTCGCGGCCGCGAAGGAGCCAGTCGCCGTTCACCGGTTCACCTTAAGCCGGTGCGGAAGGACGCCGGAAGCCGCCCCGCACCGGCCGCGTGGGACCCTTGCCCCATGGACGAGTCCCTCGGCACCCCGGACGCGGACGGCCCCCTGCTGGTGATCGTCGACGGCGCGAACGTCGTCGGGTCACGGCCCGACGGCTGGTGGCGGGACCGCAGGGGCGCCGCGCAGCGGCTGCGGGACCGGCTGGCCGCCGGTGGGCTGCCTGGGCACGACGGTGCGGCGGAGGTAGTGCTCGTCGTCGAGGGCGCGGCCCGCGGGGTGGAGTCCGTGCCCGGGGTACGGGTGGAGTCGGCACCCGGCAGCGGGGACGACCGGATCGTGGAGCTGACCGCCGAGCACCCCGGCCGGGCCCGCCTGGTGGTCACGGCCGACCGTGAGCTGCGGCGCCGGGTGACCGGCCTGGGCGCGGAGGTGGCCGGGCCGCGGGCGGTCCTCGGCTGAGGGCCGGCGGGGTACCGGGCCTCACCCCTCCCCCCTCTTCTCACGGGCCGGACCGGCTCCGGCCGCGCGGCGAGCGGGCGTAGAACACGGCCCCGTCCACCCTCCCCACCTCCTCGTAGCGCGCCGCCAGCAGCCGGCGCAGGGTGGGCAGGCGGTCGGGGGCGTACGGCTTGCCGCGGGAGTCGTCGACGACCAGGACCGGGGAGTGGGCGTCCAGTTCCCGCCGGAACACCGGCCAGGCCCCGGCGACGGCGTACTTCTCGCCGACCTGCGGGCCGTCCCGGCCGCCGCTGTAGTTGGTGAGCAGGCCCGCCGTCAGGAAGCGGGTGGCCGGGGTCCGGTCGGCCAGCCAGTACGTCTCGGGGTGTATGCCCCAGACGAGGACGCGGTCGGCGGGCCCGGTGCGCTCGGCGAGGGCGGCGGCGAGGCGCTGGGCGTGGGTGAGTTCGGGGCGCGGGGCGAAGAGGCCCCAGGCGAGGAAGAGGGCGCAGGTGCAGACCGAGGTGAGGACGGCCGTCAGCAGCCGTTCCCCGGGCAGGACGTGCAGCGCGGCCGTGGCCAGCAGGGCGAGCGGCGGGGTGAGTTGCAGATAGTAGTGGCCGAAGAAGTGGAAGCCGAGGGTGACGGCGGCGGCCGAGGAGCCCAGCCACAGCCACAGGTCCGGCACGCCGGCGCGGGTGAGCCGCACGGCGCGCACGACCGGCGGGAGCAGCCCCGCCGAGGCGCCGGCGAGGATCGCGGTGTTGGTCAGCGCCCGCACCAGGACGTGGAGTTCGGAGCCGGTGAAGGAGGCGTACGCGCTGGAGCCGGTCACCGTCCAGAAGACGAATCCGGCCGGATCCGTCAGCAGGGCCGCGCCCAGCACCGGCAGGGCGCATCCGGCGGCGAGCCGGAGGACGCCCGCGCGCGAGGTGCCCTGCCGGTGCAGCAGCCAGAGGGCCGGCAGCAGCACCGCGCCGCCGGTCTGCTTGGTGAGGCACGCGACGGCGACCGCGGCCCCGGCCGCGCCCCACCGTCCGCGGTCCGCGCACCACACGGCGGCGGCCGTGGCGGGCAGTATGAACACCTCGAAGGTGGCGGCCTGCGCGTCCTCGGGGTTGAGACCGACCGAGACCAGCAGATACAGCACCCCGGCCGTGCGGCCCGCCGCGTCACCCCAGCGGCGCCGGGCGAGCGAGGCCAGCAGGGCGGCGGTGAGCAGCTGGGCGAGGACCGCCAGCACCCGCAGCGGGGTGAGCGAGCCGGAGCCGCAGACCGCGAAGGCGGCCTCGTACAGCCAGGGCAGCAGCGGCGGCTTGCGGTCCACCACCGTCTCGTACAGCTGGCCGCCCTGGGCGAGCAGCCGTGCCTGTACGGCGAGATAGCCCTCGTCCGGGTTCCACAGCGGCCGGGCGAAGGACGGGATCCTGGTGGCGCAGGCCAGCAGCGCCAGCAGGGGCAGCAGCCGCGCCCAGTACGCCGTCCGGGTGACGGTCCTGGTGACTACGGTCCGTGCGGGGGCCAGGGGGGCGGCGAGCATGGGCAGCACGCTATCCGGCCCCGCCGTCCCACCCGAAGCGGGACATACGGGGCCGGGTGACGGAGAGAAAGGTTACGGAGTGTCGTCCGCGGCCTGCGGGACGTCCCGCCGGCCCGGGGCGAGCCGGCTGTGCGTGCGGCCGTAGAGGAAGTAGACGACGAAGCCGATGACCATCCAGACGGCGAACCTGAGCCAGGTCTCCGCGGGCAGGTTGAGCATCAGCCAGAGCGTGGCGCACACGGACACGATCGGGACGAACGGGACCCAAGGGGTGCGGAAGGCACGGGGCAGGTCCGGGCGGGTCCGGCGCAGGATGATCACGCTGATCGCGACGACGACGAACGCGAACAGCGTGCCGATGTTCACCAGCTCGGCCAGTTCGCTCAGGCTGGTGAAACCGGCCACGATCGCGATGACCACACCGAGCAGGATGGTCGGCCGGTGCGGGGTCCTGAAGCGCGGATGGACGCGGGAGAAGAACCGCGGCAGCAGTCCGTCCCGGCTCATCGCGAAGAACACCCGGGTCTGGCCGAGCAGCAGGATCAGACAGACGGTGGTCAGGCCGACGGCGGCGCCGAAGCTGATGACGCCCGCGAACCAGGGGTGTCCCACGGCCTTGAAGGCGTCGGCCAGCGGGGCCTCGATGGACAGCCGGGTGTACTTCTGCATACCGGTGACGACGACGGAGACGGCGACGTAGAGCACGGTGCAGACGAGCAGCGAGCCCAGGATGCCGCGGGGCATGTCCCGCTGCGGGTTGCGGGTCTCCTCGGCGGCCGTGGCCACGATGTCGAACCCGATGAACGCGAAGAACACCACGGACGCGGCGGTGAAGATGCCCATCACGCCGAAGTCGGCGGGGGTCCAGCCGAACATCAGCTGGATGAGCGGGGCCTTGAGGTTGTTGCCGCCCGCCGCCACCGGCTGCGGGTGCGGGATGAACGGCTTGTAGTTGTCGCCCGAGACGAAGAAGGCGCCGGCGATGATCACGACGAGGACGACGGCCACCTTGATGGCGACCACGACCTGGGTGATCCGCGCGGACAGCTTCATGCCGAGGACGAGGATGCCGGTGAGGACCAGCACCAGGGCGGCGGCGAGGATGTCGAAGCCGAAGCCGTGGGCGCCGTCCCGGCCGGCCAGATAGCCCGGCAGGTGCCAGCCGGCGTTGTCCAGCAGCGAGCGGATGTAGCCGGACCAGCCGACCGCCACCACCGCCGTGCCGAGCGCGAACTCCAGGACCAGGTCCCAGCCGATGATCCAGGCGGGCAGTTCGCCCAGCGAGGCGTAGCTGAAGGTGTACGCCGAACCGGCGACGGGCACCGTCGAGGCGAACTCGGCGTAGCAGAGGGCGGCGAGCGCGCAGACCACGCCGGCCACCACGAAGGCCAGCGCCGTGGCCGGGCCGGCGTTGTTCTTCGCCACCTGTCCGGTGAGGACGAAGATGCCGGTGCCGATGATCACACCGACGCCGAAGACGGTCAGGTCCAGGGCGGAGAGGGACTTCTTGAGCGAATGCTCCGGTTCCTCGGTGTCCTGGATCGACTGCTCGACGTTCTTCGTCCGGAAGAGCGCGCTGCTCACGTGCCTGCCTCCCACGCTTGTGAGACCTCGATATGGCTCAACATGATCGAGAGGGTCGGGATGCGTATGCCCCGGCACAGGCAGGTAAACGCAGACGGGCCGGTTCCGCCACCGCAGAACGTGGCGGAACCGGCCCGTGAGGGCCCGTCACGGGTCAGTCGCGCGCGGGTTCCACCGAGTCCACCTCGGCGGCCGTACGGTCGAACCGGCCGTCCAGCTTGGCGACCAGTCCGGTGACCTGACGGGCGATGTCGGGAGCGGTCAGGCCGATCTCGGCCATCACCTCGCCGCGCGAGGCGTGGTCGAGGAACCGCGGCGGGATGCCGAAGTCGCGCAGCGGCACGTCCACGCCCGCGTCCCGCAGGGCCTGGGCGACCGCGGAGCCGACGCCGCCGACCCGGCTGTTGTCCTCGACGGTGACGACGACCCGGTGCCGCTCCGCCAGCGGGGCCATGGCCTCGTCGACGGGCTTGACCCAGCGCGGGTCGACCACGGTGGTGGAGATGCCCTGCCGGTCGAGCAGGCCGGCGATCTCCAGGCACATCGGGGCCAGGGCGCCCACGGAGACCAGCAGCACGTCCGGCTTGGCGGTGCCCGGCTCGCGCAGCACGTCCATGCCGCCGACGCGGCCCACGGCCGGTACGGCGGGGCCGACGGCGCCCTTGGAGAAGCGCACCACGGTCGGCGCGTCCTCGACGGCGACGGCCTCGCGCAGCTGTGCCCGCACCTGTTCGGCGTCGCGCGGGGCGGCGAGCCGCAGTCCGGGGACGACCTGCAGGATCGACATGTCCCACATGCCGTTGTGCGAGGCGCCGTCCGTTCCGGTGACGCCGGCCCGGTCCAGGACGAACGTCACGCCGCACTTGTGCAGGGCCACGTCCATCAGGACCTGGTCGAAGGCGCGGTTGAGGAAGGTGGCGTAGACGGCGAAGACCGGGTGCACCCCGGCGTGGGCCAGACCGGCCGCCGAGACGGCGCCGTGCTGCTCGGCGATCCCGACGTCGTAGATCCGGTCCGGGAAGGCGTCCGCGAACTTCTTCAGGCCGACGGGCTGCAGCATCGCCGCCGTGATGGCCACGATGTCCTCGCGTTCCTTGCCGAGCGCGACCATCTCGTCGCCGAAGACGGAGGTCCAGTCGGCACCCGACGCCTTGACCGGCAGGCCCGTGTCGGGGTGGATGGGCCCGATGCCGTGGAAGCGGTCGGCCTCGTCCTGCAGGGCGGGCTGGTAGCCGCGGCCCTTCTCGGTCAGGCAGTGCACGATCACCGGGCCGCCGAACCGCTTGGCCCGGGCCAGCGCCGACTCCAGCGCCTCGATGTCGTGACCGTCGATCGGGCCGACGTACTTCAGGCCCAGGTCCTCGAACATGCCCTGCGGGGCGATGAAGTCCTTCAGCCCCTTCTTGGCGCCGTGCAGGGTCTCGTACAGCGGCCTGCCGACGACCGGGGTGCGGTCGAGGATGTCCTTGGTCCGGGCGAGGAAGCGCTCGTAGCCGTCGGTCGTGCGCAGGGTCGCCAGGTGGTTGGCGAGGCCGCCGATGGTCGGGGCGTAGGAGCGCTCGTTGTCGTTGACGACGATGACGAGCGGGCGGTCCTTGGCCTCGGCGATGTTGTTCAGCGCCTCCCAGGCCATGCCGCCGGTCAGGGCGCCGTCACCGATGACGGCGACGACGTGGCTGTCCCGCTTCTTCAGCTGGTTGGCCTTGGCGATGCCGTCGGCCCAGCCGAGCACCGTGGAGGCGTGGCTGTTCTCGATGACGTCGTGCTCGGACTCGGCCTGCGAGGGATAGCCGGACAGGCCGCCCTTCATCTTCAGCTTCGAGAAGTCCTGCCGGCCGGTGAGCAGCTTGTGCACGTAGGACTGGTGGCCGGTGTCCCACAGCACCTTGTCCCTGGGGGACTCGAAGACGCGGTGCAGGGCGATGGTGAGCTCGACGACGCCCAGGTTGGGGCCGAGGTGGCCGCCGGTCTTGGAGACGGCGTCGACGAGGAAGGTCCGGATCTCCTCCGCCAGCTGGTCCAGCTCCTCGGGGCTGAGCCGGTCCAGATCGCGCGGTCCCCTGATGCGGGTCAGCAGCGGCACCCGTGCCTCCTTCTTGCTATAGAGCTGATCGAGCTTTCGCCGGGCTCGCCCGAGTCTAATGTTCATGCTTTGCCGGACACGACAGCGCCCGGCACGTTTCGGTGCCGGGCGCTGCTGCTGTCTTCGGTTACGCGCGACCCGCGGTCTTCTGGGTCTTGCGGGTGATGGAGTCGATCACGACCGTGGTCAGCAGGACCGCCGCGGTGATCATGTACTTCACCGGCTCGGCGATGGACTCCAGCTGGAGGCCGTACTGGATCGAGACGATCACCAGCACACCGAGCAGCGCGTTCCAGGTGCGGCCCCGGCCGCCGAACAGCGACGTGCCACCGATGACGGCAGCGGCGATCGCGTTCATCAGCAGGTCACCGGTGCCGGCGCTCTGGTTGGCGGAGGCGATCTTGGAGGCCAGGAACAGACCGCCGATCGCGGCGAAACCGCCGGAGATGGCGAAGACGGAGATCCGCACCGCCGTGACGTTGATGCCCGCGCGCCGCGACGCCTCGACGCTGCCGCCGAGCGCGAAGATCTTGCGGCCGTAGGAGGTGCGCCGCAGCACGAAGTCCGTGCCGACCAGGAACGCGAGGAAGATCACCGTGGCCAGCGGCAGGCCCTTGTACTGGTTGTACATGTAGGCCGCCGCGAAGGAGACCACGGCCAGCAGGGCGGTGCGCAGGAGCGTGTCGCTGAGCGGCCGGAACGGGACGCCCGCGGCCTCACGGCGCCGGTTGCCGAGGAAGGAGGTGAGCAAGAACACGGCGACCACGACGACGGCGAGCCCGTAGGCGGCGGCCACGTCGGAGAAGAAGTACGTGGTCAGCTTGGAGACCAGGCCGTCCGGCGCGAGGTTGATCGTGCCGTCCGCGCCCAGCACCTTCAGCATGAAGCCGAGCCAGAACAGCAGGCCGGCCAGCGTGACGGCGAAGGCGGGGGCGCCGAGCACCGCGAAGAAGAAGCCGTGCAGCGCGCCGATGGCGATACCGGCGACGATCGCGACGAGCACGGCCGCCCACTCGGGCCAGCCCTGGTTGACCGCGAGGACGGCCGCGAGGGCGCTGGCCGCACCGCTGACGGAGCCGACCGACAGGTCGATCTCGCCCAGCAGCAGCACGAAGACGATGCCGACCGAGATCATGCCCGTGCCGACCATGGTGACGGTGATGTCACTGATGTTCTGCGCGGAGAGGAACTCCGAGTTCAGCAGCTGGAAGATCACGCAGATGAGGGCGAGGCCCACGACGACCGGGATCGAGCCCAGCTCGCCGGCCTTCATCTTGCGCTTGAACTCGTACCAGTAGCCGAGCAGGCCCTCCTCCTGCACCAGCAGGCGGGGGTCGACGGCGGTGACCGCGGCGGCCGCGGCCTCGGGGTTCACCACCTGCGCGTCGCCCGCGGGCTCGGGGGTCTTGTCCACGTTCGCGGAGGTCTTGTCGATGCTCACTTGGAAACCTCCCCGTTCACGCGCGCCGCACGGCGGGTCACGGCGTTGTCGGTGGCGCCGGTGATGGCGGAGATGATCTCCTCCTGCGAGGTCGTCTTGACCTCGAAGACGCCGTTGTTGCGGCCGAGGCGCAGGACGGCGACCTTGTCGGCCACCGCCTTCACGTCCGCCATGTTGTGGCTGATGAGGATGACGGCGTGACCGCGCTCGCGCAGGCGCTCCACGAGGTCGAGGACCTGGGCGGTCTGCTCGACACCGAGGGCGGCGGTGGGCTCGTCGAGGATGACCAGCTTGGGGTCGCCGAGCATGGAGCGGGCGATGGCCACGGTCTGGCGCTGACCGCCGGAGAGCGAGGCGATCGGGATGCGGACGCTGGGGATGCGGATCGAGAGCGTGGTGAGCAGCTCGCGGGAGCGGCGCTCCATCTCGACCTCGTCCAGGACGCCCCACTTCCTCAGCTCACGGCCGAGGAACAGGTTGCCGACGACGTCGATGTTGTCGCACAGCGCGAGGTCCTGGTAGACCGTCGCGATGCCCAGGGCCTGGGCGTCGTGCGGCCTGCTGATGGAGACGGGCTTGCCGTCCCACTCGATGGCACCCTCGTCGATCGGGTGCACGCCGGCGATCGTCTTGACCAGCGTGGACTTTCCGGCGCCGTTGTCGCCCACCAGGGCGACCACCTCACCGGCGTGGACCTCAAGCTCTACGTCGGTGAGCGCCTGGACGGCACCGAATCGCTTGGAGACCCCGCGCAACGCCAGCACGGGCGTAGCGGACACGTGAACCATCTCCTTCGCCGCCTGACCCGGCGGGAGGTTGTGCAGAAAAGTTGGGGGGTAGTTCCGTCGGGCGCCCCGCGCCGAGCTTGCGGGGCTGTGTGAATGCGCGGGGCGCCTTCGGGAGTCTGGTGAAGCCGGCCGGTCGCATCCCCTACGGGCATTCAAGGACGAATGCCCGGTTCGGGGAAGGACGCGGGTCCGCCTACTTGAGGCCGAGCTTGGCGCAGGCCGCCTTGTAGTCGGCGGTGCAGATCTGGTCGACGGTGTAGACGCCGTCCTTGATCACGGTGTCCTTGATGTTGTCCTTGGTCAGCGAGGTGACCGGGACCAGCACCGAGGGGACGTCCTTCTGCGAGTTGCTGGAGACCTTGTCCTTCGCGACGGAGTCCAGCGACTTGCCCTGGGCCAGCGCGACGGCCATCTCGGCGGCGGCGTCGGCCTCGGGGGCGTACGGCTTGTAGACGCTCATCCACTGCGAACCGGCGACGATGCGCTGCACACCGGCGAGCTCGGCGTCCTGACCGGTGACCGGGACCTTGATGCCCGCGGCGCTGAGGGCGGTGATGATACCGCCGGCCATGCCGTCGTTGGCGGAGTAGACACCCGCGATCTTGCCCTTGCCGACCGCGGAGATCGCCGCCTCCATCTCGGAGTTGGCGTTGTCCGGCGACCACTCCTTGGTGTCGTACTCCTTGGCGACGGTCACCTTGCCGTCGAGGACGGAGTGCGCGCCCTTCTTGAACTGGGCGGCGTTCGGGTCGGTGACCGAGCCGTTGACCATGACGATCTTGGAGGACTTGGTGGCCTTGCCGCCCAGCGCCGTCAGCAGGGCCTGGCCCTGGGTCTCGCCGACCTTCTCGTTGTCGAACGAGGTGTAGGCGCTGATCGGGCCCTCGGCGAGGCGGTCGTATGCGACGACCTTGATACCGGCGTCCACGGCCTTCTGCACGGAGTTCTGGATGGCCTTGGCGTCGACCGCGTCCAGGATCAGGACGTCCACCTTGTTGGTGATCATGGTGTCGACCTGCTGCGCCTGCAGGTTCGCGTCCTGGTGGGCGTTGTTGTACTGGAACTTCGCCTTGTTGTTCGTCAGCTCCTGGATCTTCTTCTCGATCAGGGGCTTGTCGAACTTCTCGTACCGCGCGGTCTTGTTCTCCGGAAGCAGGAGACCGACCGTGATGTCGTCACCCTTCTTGGCGGACGACGAGGAGGAAGAGCTTCCGCCCTTCGACTCCTTGGCGCTGCCACAGGCGGCGAGCGAGACGGCCATGGCACCAGCAGCAACGGCGAAGGCCGCACGACGCATACGCGTGTTCACTTCTAGAAACCTCCCTGACGAGGCCGCGACGTTGCGGCCGAGGTGGCTGGAAGTCAACTCGGCCACACGTGCGACGTCAAGAAGTAAATCCTTAACGAGATGGCAACGGTGCCATCCGTTCTCTAAGTGAAGGCAGGGGTCGCGGCGGGCAGCGCGCCAGTGACAGAACCGTCCAGAAGGGTCGAATCGCCCATCTCGCTGAGAGCGAGGGCGAGCGCTCCGAGCACCTCCGCACGGCCCCCAAGTGCCCCCGGGAGAACGGACAGTTGGCGCGCCGCGCTGGGGATGGCGTAGCGGCCGACGGACTCCCTGATCGGCCCGAGCACCAGCTCACCGGCCTCGGCGAGATCACCGCCGAGGACCACCCTGCTCGGGTTCAGAAGGTTGCAGAGGTTGGCCACTCCACTGCCGATGTGGCGGCCGACGTCGGCGATCACCCGACGACAGCCCGGGTCACCGTCCCTGGCCAGCCGCACGACGCCTTCCATGGTCAGATCGGGGCCGTGGCTGGGCTGGAGCAGCGGCAGCACATAGCGCGCCGCCGCGAAGGTCTCCAGGCAGCCGCGGTTGCCGCAGCGGCAGACCGGGCCGGATTCGTCGAGTGTAATATGTCCTATTTCTCCGGCCGTGCCGCCCGGGCCGCGGTAGATCTTCCCGTCGATCACCAGACCGGCGCCGACACCGCTCGCGACCTTGATGTAGGCAAGATCACGCACGCCCTTGCCGCTGCCCCAGACCAGCTCGCCGAGGGCGCCGAGGTTGGCGTCGTTGTCCACGTGGACGGGCACGCCGAGCCGTCCGCGCAGCTCCTCGGCGGGCTTGGTGCCGCCCCAGCCGGGCAGGATCGCGGTGGAGCCCAGCGTCCCCGACTCCACATCGATCGGACCGGGCACACCGAGCCCCACGCCGGCCACCTTGGACCGGTCCACCCCCGTTGCTCCGATCAGGCGGTCGACCAGCTCCTCGGCCCGGTCGAAGCCCTGGGCGGCGGACGCGTCGACGTCCAGCGGCTCGGACTCCTCGGCCAGCACCTGGTGGGCGAGGTTCCCGACCGCGACGCGCAGATGGGTGTGCCCGAAGTCGATGCCGACCACGATGCCGGCGTCCCCGCTCAGGCTGACGCTGCGGGCCCGGCGCCCGCCCGCCGAGGTGGGCGTGACCTCGACCGTCCCGCCGTCCTTCAGCTCCCGCACGATGTTGGAGACGGTCGCGGCGGACAATCCGGTCGTCCGCGCGATCTCCGCCTGCGTGAGGGACCCTGCCAGGCGTACGGCCCGGACGACCCGCTCCAGGTTGGCTCGGTGCAGCGATGACTGCGACCCTGGAGTCTCCACGACGACCTCCTGAGCGCGGGGCCGCTTCGGCGAGGCCCCGTGTATGTCCAACTAGTGAACTCTAAGCTGAGCCGTTCGGGGTGACTCCCGTCAAGAGGTTGAACCGTATCCGGGTACCCCGAAACGTGCACACACCACCCGAAAGTGGCGCGCACCCACGTCCGGGAACAGGCGCGCACCGGCCCGGGAACACGCGCGCACGCCGCTCCCGGACCGGGAGCGGCGTGCGTACGGACGGATGCGGGGCGTCACCCCGCCGGGGTGCGCCGGCCTACTTCAGCGCCCCCGCGGTCAGCCCCTGGACGACTTGGCGCTGGAAGACGATGTACGCCCCGAGCACCGGCAGCATGGCCATGACCAGGCCCGCGAAGAGGCCGGACCAGTCGCCCTTGTAGCCCTGGCTGACCGCCAGCTGGACCAGGCCCTGGGTGAGGACCTTCTTGTCGGGGTCGGTGTTGAGCACCGTGGGCAGCATGTACTGGTTCCACTGGCCCAGGAAGTTGAAGATCCCCACGCTGATCAGGCCCGGCTTGGCCATCGGGAGCATGATCTGGAAGAACGTACGCGTGTGCGAAGCACCGTCCACGAAGGCCGCCTCCGCCACCGACGTGGGCAGCGTGCGGAAGAAGGCCGTCAGGAAGAAGACGGTGAAGGGCAGCGAGTAGGCGATGTAGACGAGGATCAGCCCGTGGATCGTGTTCAGCAGGCCCATGTTGTTCACCACGTAGAACAGCGGGACCAGCGCGAGCATGATCGGGAAACTCATGCCGCCGACGAACAGGTAGTAGATGAAGCGGTTGCCCGGGAAGTCGAAGCGGGCGAGGACGTAGGCGGCCATGGAGCCGAGCACCAGGGTGCCGATGAGCGAGCCCCCGACCACCAGGACGGTGTTGAGGAAGTAGTCGCTCATGTTGGCGTCGGTCCAGGCCCGCGCCCAGTTGTCGAAGTGCAGCCTGTCCGGCAGGGCCCAGGGTGAGCCGAAGATGGAGCTGTCGTCCTTGAACGACGTCATCACCGCCCACAGCAGCGGCGTGACCACCATGATCGCCCAGATGACCAGCACACCGTGGGAGAAGACGTTGAGGACGCCGCCCTCCCTCTTCGGCCGGGCGGGCCTGGCGGCCGGTACGTCGACCTTGGAGACGGTCGCGCCGGACTCGGCCGGCAGCGGGGCGGGGGTCTCGGTCGTCTTCATCGCTCAGTACCCCAGCCGCTCGCGACGGCCCAGCCGCATCACGATCGCCGCGAAGGCGAGGGTGACGACGAGGAGGGCGACGCCGATGGTGGTGGCGTAGGCGGCCTGACCGTCCCGGAACGCCTTCTGGTACACGTACAGGACCATCACGGTGGTCGAGTAGTCGGGACCGCCCGGCCCGGTCGTCATGATCTGCACGACCGCGAACGACTCGGCGCCGAGCGCGAGGATGCCCATGTAGACCCAGCCGGACTGCACGGTGTCCCACAGCAGCGGCAGGGTGATGCGGAAGAAGGTGGTGAAGCGGCTCGCGCCGTCGAGCAGCGCCGCCTCGTACATCTCCGCCGGGATCGAGGCCATGCCCGCCGAGAACAGGACCACGAAGAAGCCGACCGTGGACCAGACGAGCACCGCCATGACGCACCACAGCGCGAGGCCGGGATCGCCCAGCCACAGCGGCTGCACATGGTCGAGGCCGATCCCGCGCAGGACCGAGTTGATCGCGCCGCTGTCCGGGTTGTACGCGAACGCGAACAACAGTGCGACGATCGCGATGGACAGCACCTGCGGAAAGAAATACACGATCTTGTAGAAGGAGGAGCCCCGGACGCCCGAGATCACGGGGCCGCCCCTTCTCCGCCGTCCGCCCACATTGATCATGAAGGCGAAGAACAGCGCCAGACTGATCGTCACCAGTGGCAGGACCAGGGCGAACAGCAGACTGTGCTGCAACGACTTCCAGAAGATGTCGTCGTGCAACATCCTCTCGTAGTTGTCGAAGCCGACCATCTTGAATTCGGGGCTCAGGCCGGTCCAGTCCGTGAACGAGTAATAGATGGACTGGATGAACGGCCACACCACGAAGAGCGCGTACAGTCCCAGGGGCACTGCCAGGAACCCCACGATGAACCGGTACTTGCCGTGCTGCATCGCCACTCCGGTGCGGTCGGGGGTGCTGTTTACTGGTGCTTGTAGTGCTTGATCGAGGTGTCCTTGGCCGCCTCGTCGGCGAAGCCCTGGATCTTCTTGATGGCCTCCGCCGGGGTCATCCGGCCCGCCATCATCTCGCCGAGGCCGGCCACCCCGATCTTCTCCTTCTGTAGCTGGACGTACCAGTCCTGCAGCCGCGGATTCACCACGTTGGATCCCGCCAGCTTCAGCGCCGCCACGCCCGACTTCAGGCCCGGGGTGAGGCTGATGCCGGAGGTCCCGCCGTTGTACGCGGTCAGCGACTTCACCTTGGCGGTGAAGTTCTTCGAGGACGCCTCCGAAAGCATGATGCGCAGCTGCTCCATGCCGCCCTCGGGGTTCGCCGCCTTGGCCGGCACGACGAACGGCTCACCGCCGGAGGCCCAGATGGTGCCGAAGGGCAGCTTGTCGGAGCCGTCGATGCCGGAGGGGGCCGAAACGGCCAGGTCGAAGTCCTTCGGGATGACGTTGGCCGACTCGTTCTCCACCCAGGAGCCGTTCGGGATGAACAGCGCCTTGCCCTTCGCCCAGGCGGTCTGCGACTGGATGTGGTCCAGGCCCGGGGTGCCCTGGAGGACGTACCCCTTCTTGTACAGCTCGTAGTACGCCTCGAAGCAGGCCTTGACGGCCGGGTGCTTCCAGGCGTTCGGCTCCAGGTTGTCGATGGCGTCGAGCACCTCGCGCCCGCCGACCTTGCCGATCATCGGGTACAGCGAGAAGGGGAGGTAGTACGGGTACTTGCCCGCGTACGTCCAGCCCGCGATGCCCTTCTTCTTGGCCTTGGCGCAGACCTGGAGCATCTCGTCCCAGGTCTTCGGGTACTCCACGCCGAGCGAGTCGAGCGCCTTCTGCGAGTACCAGACGCCGTACACCGTGTAGGCGTAGTAGAGGATCCAGACCGGGTCGCCGTCGAACTGGCCCATCTCCACGATGCCGGGGCGCAGCGTGTCGCGGACCTTCTTGTTCGGGTCGTCGTACGACGGCGCGTCCAGCAGCGGGGTGAGGTCGGCGAGCTGGTTCTTGCCGACGAGCACGCCCATGTCCATCTGCTCGGCGCCCGAGTTGTCGATGAGGTCCGGCGGGTTGCCCTGGTTGAAACGGGGCTGGAGGGTGGACTGGATCTTCTGGGTGGCGGCGAACTTCACCGTGGCCTTGGGGAAGTCCTTCTGGTAGATCTTCACCGCGTCCTCGGCGTACTCCTTGCCGAAGCCGCCGTCGAAGAGGACGAACTCCATCTTCGCGGTGTCGTTGACGGCGAGCGGGTTCTTGGCGGACTTCTTCCCCGCCTTGGCCTTCTCCTGACCGCCGCCCCCGCTGCTCGCGCAGGCGGACAGGAAGCCCATCGCCGGCACACCGACGATGCCGAGCGCGGCGGACCGCTTGATCACATCACGACGGCCGACGCCTTCGGCGCTGTTGTTCGAGGTGGATCCCATGCTCAAGTCCTCGCCTTCTCCAGGACTCAGGCGGTGAACCGGATCCTCCCCGGCACCGCAGTCGGGTCGTGCTGGGTCGTGCAGGGTCATGCTGGAAACGCCGACAGGTATAGTCCACTTTCGGTCGGCGGAGCAAGATCGAATGCAGGGTTCGCGATGGGTCTTTTCCGAGTTGAGACCTCACGGAAATATGAGACCCCCGTGTGCGGCCCGCCGAGAAAAACCGCGACATAAGTCCCTGAATGCCACGCTCAACACCCTTGACATCACGGGCCACTTGACCACCTACTGGTTCCTGCGCCTCGAAGTTGACAACGTTGTCCAGAGCCGGCGCAGGGAGGGAATCCGTAGATGCAGCGGAGAACTCGGCACAGATGGGGTCCGGCGGTCGTCCTCACGGCCGCCTTTGTCATGGCCGTCGGCGCACAGGGCGCGGCGGTCGCCCTGCCGGCCAAGGCCCCGGCCGCCGACCAGGAGTTCGCATCCTCGTTCGAGACGGGCGATCCGGCGCCGGACTGGCTGAACACCGTCGACGCCGGTCCCGACGGCGCCAAGCGCGCCTCGGGCGTCGACGGCGGCTACAGCACCGGCATCCCGGGCAATGTGACCGACCATGTCACCGAGGTCCGGGCGAGCGGCGAGAACACCGGCGCGGGCGAGGTGAAGGAGAACCTCGTCGACGGCGAGCCCGGCACCAAGTGGCTGACCTTCGAGTCCACCGGCTGGGTGGAGTTCGACCTGGACAAACCGATCAAACTGGTGACGTACGCCCTCACCTCGGCCAACGACTACGACGACCGCGACCCGAGGGATTGGACCCTGGAGGGCTCCGCCGACGGCAAGGACTGGAAGACGGTCGACACCCGTTCGGGCGAGGCCTTCTCCGAACGGTTCCAGACGAAGTCGTACGACCTCGCCCAGCCGGCCGAGTACCAGCACTTCCGGCTGGAGGTGACGAAGAACAGCGGCGCCTCGATACTCCAGCTCGCCGACGTGCAGTTCTCCACCGGCGGCGGGGGCGGTCCGGTGCCGCAGGACATGCTGACGCTGGTCGACAAGGGCCCGACCGGCTCCCCCACGGCCAAGGCGCGCGCCGGGTTCACCGGGAAGAGGGCGCTGCGCTACGCCGGGCGGCACACGGCGGGCGGGCGGGCGTACTCGTACAACAAGGTCTTCGACGTGAACGTGAAGGTCGGCCGTGACACCCGGCTGGCCTACCGCATCTTCCCGTCGATGGCCGACGGCGACCGCGACTACGACGCCACGAACGTCTCCGTCGACCTGGCCTTCACCGACGGCACCTACCTCAGCGACCTGGGCGCGCAGGACCAGCACGGGTTCCCGCTCTCCCCGCGCGGGCAGGGCGCGTCGAAGTCGCTGTACGTCAACCAGTGGAACGACGTCGCCTCGGGCATCGGCGCGGTGGCCGCCGGGAAGACGGTCGACCGGATCCTGGTGGCGTACGACTCCCCCGACGGCCCGGCGAAGTTCCGCGGCTGGATCGACGACGTCTCCCTGAAGCCGGTCGCGCCCCAGAAGCCGAAGGCGCACCTGTCGGACTACGCGCTGACCACCCGGGGCACCAACTCCAGCGGCAGCTTCTCGCGCGGCAACGACTTCCCGGCGACGGCCCTCCCGCACGGCTTCAACTTCTGGACGCCGGTGACCAACGCCTCCTCGCTGAGCTGGCTGTACGAGTACGCACGCGCGAACAACGACGACAACCTGCCGACCATCCAGGCGTTCAGCGCGAGCCATGAACCGAGCCCGTGGATGGGTGACCGGCAGACCTTCCAGCTGATGCCGTCGGCCGCGGCCGGCACCCCGGACACCGGCCGCCAGGCGCGCGAGCTGCCCTTCCGGCACGAGAACGAGACCGCGCGGCCGTACTACTACGGGGTCCGCTTCGAGAACGGTCTCAAGGCGGAGATGGCCCCCACCGACCACGCGGCGGCGCTGCGGTTCACCTACCCCGGCGGCGACGCGAGCGTGCTGTTCGACAACGTCACCGAGCAGGCGGGCCTGACCCTGGACAAGACCCACGGGACCGTGACCGGCTACTCGGACGTGAAGTCGGGGCTGTCCACGGGCGCCACCCGGCTGTTCGTCTACGGCGAGTTCGACAAGCCGGTCACGGACGGCGCCTCGAGCGGGGTGAAGGGCTATCTGCGCTTCGACGCGGGTGCGGACCGCACCGTCACGCTGCGGCTGGCGACCTCGCTGATCAGCGTGGACCAGGCGAAGGACAACCTGCGCCAGGAGATCCCGGACGGCACCTCCTTCGACGCGGTGAAGGCGCACGCCCGGCAGGTCTGGGACAAGCTGCTCGGCAAGGTCGAGGTGGAGGGTGCCACCGCGGACCAGCTGACCACGCTGTACTCCAGCATGTACCGGCTGTACCTCTACCCGAACTCCGGCTTCGAGAAGGCCGGCGGGAAGAACCGGTACGCCTCCCCGTTCTCGCCGATGCCGAGCCAGGACACCCCGACCCACACCGGCGCGAAGATCGTCGACGGCAAGGTGTACGTCAACAACGGCTTCTGGGACACCTACCGCACCACCTGGCCGGCGTACTCCTTCCTGACGCCCTCTCAGGCGGGCGAGATGGTCGACGGCTTCATACAGCAGTACAAGGACGGCGGCTGGACCTCCCGCTGGTCCTCCCCCGGCTACGCCGACCTGATGACCGGCACCTCCTCGGACGTGGCCTTCGCCGACGCCTACGTGAAGGGCGTGAAGATCGACGCGAAGGCGGCGTACGACGCGGCCGTGAAGAACGCCACCGTGGTCCCGCCGGCGTCGGGCGTGGGCCGCAAGGGCATGAGCACCTCGCCCTTCCTCGGCTACACCAGCACCGACACCTCCGAGGGCCTGTCGTGGGCGATGGAGGGCTACGTCAACGACTACGGCATCGCCCGGATGGGCCAGGAGCTGTACCGCAAGACCGGTGAGAAGCGGTACCGGGAGGAGTCGCAGTACTTCCTCAACCGGGCCCAGGACTACGTGAAGTTGTTCGACCCCAAGGCCGGCTTCTTCCAGGGCCGGGACGACCGGGGCGGCCGGCGGGTCGACTCGTCGGCGTACGACCCCCGTGTCTGGGGCTACGACTACACGGAGACGAACGGCTGGGGCTACGCCTTCACGGCCCCGCAGGACAGCCGGGGCCTGGCCAACCTGTACGGCGGCCGGCAGGGCCTCGCGGACAAGCTCGACACGTACTTCTCCACGCCGGAGACCGCCTCCCCGGACTACGTCGGCTCCTACGGCGGTGTCATCCACGAGATGACCGAGGCCCGGGACGTGCGGATGGGCATGTACGGCCACTCCAACCAGGTCGCCCACCACGTCATCTACATGTACGACGCGGCCGGCCAGCCGTGGAAGGCGCAGAGCTATGTGCGCGAGGTGCTGTCCCGCCTCTACACGGGCAGCGAGATAGGGCAGGGCTACCACGGCGACGAGGACAACGGCGAGCAGTCCGGCTGGTACCTCTTCTCCGCGCTCGGCTTCTACCCGCTGGTCATGGGCAGCGGCGAGTACTCCATCGGCTCCCCGCTGTTCAAGAAGGTCACCGTGCACCTGGAGAACGGCCGTGACCTGGTCGTCAAGGCTCCGGGGAACAGCGCCAAGAACGTCTACGTCCAGGGTGTGACGTTCAACGGCCGTCCCTGGACGTCGACTTCGCTGCCCCACTCGCTGCTGTCCAAGGGCGGGGTGCTGCAGTTCTTCATGGGCGCCAAGCCGTCGACGTGGGGCACCGGCAAGAACGCGGCCCCGGTCTCCATCACCGGGGACGACAAGGTGCCCACCCCCCGCGCGGACGTGCTGAAGGGCGACGGCCCGCTGTTCGACGACACCTCGGCGACGGACGCGACGGTGACCTCGGTGGACCTGCCGGTCGACGGCGCCGTGAAGCCCCTCCAGTACACGCTGACCTCCTCCGCGGACCACACCCGGGCACCGACCGGCTGGACCCTGCAGGGCTCCACGGACGGCACGACCTGGCGGACCCTCGACCACCGCTCCGGTGAGACGTTCCGCTGGGACCGCCAGACCCGCGCCTTCACCGTCGCGGCACCGGGCCGGTACGCGAAGTACCGGCTGGTCCTGGACGGCGCGTCGACGCTGGCGGAGGTGGAGCTGCTGGCCTGACGCCGGGAAGGACGGCAGGGGGCGGGCCCGTCCGGGTCCGCCCCCTGCCGTGTGCCCGGTCTCAGCCGGTGGCCAGCGTGAACACGTGCAGGTCACCGTCGTCCGGGAGCCGGACGCTGCTGATGGTCCGGCCGTCCGGCGCGGTGAACGGCTTGGTGGCGAAGACGTACGTCTTCACCGGGTCCTTGTCCGCGCCGGCGACGTTGCGGTACGCCGTCTCGGCGACGACCTCGTTGCCGTACTGGACGGTGCCGCCTCCGCCGCCCACCGTCCAGTCGGTGAAGGACAGGTCGACGGTGCCGGTCGTGCCGTCGGTGTAGGTGACGGTCGCCCGGGCCTGCTGGTTGCCGTTGACCGCGCTGCCGACGAACGACAGCGTGGTGGCGGGCTCGGCCAGCGCGATGGTCTGTCCCGAGCCGGAGGCGTTGTCGGGGCGGCCGGGGGGCGAGTCGGGCCAGGTGAAGGTGAGTCCGCCGACCGTGCCGTGCGCGCCCGCGGGGAGGCCGGCCGCGGCCAGGGCCTGGCGGGAGTAGCTCCAGCCGCCACCGTCGAAGTCGGCCTCGGAGTGGTCGCCCGTGTCGTCGGAGACGCCGGTGGTGTCGTAGGCCGCGAGCAGGGTGCCCGGGGCGGCGACGGTCAGCGCGACCGGCTGCCGGTAGGAGGTACCGCCCGAGGTCACCGTGACCATGACGTCGGCGAAGCCCTGGGCGGCGTCCTTCGCGGCCGTGAGGGTGATCTCCCGCGCGCCGTCGGTGACCGTGCCCTCGGCGGGCGTGGCCCTGACGCCGGCCGGGGTGTCCACCGCGAAGTGCACCTCGGGTCCGGAGCCTGACGTCAGGGACACCGCCCGGACAGCGATCTTCGTGCTGCCGCCGGGGGCGAGGGTGGCGGCGGTCGGGCCGACACCGATCTGGTACGGCTGCTCGCCCTCCCGGAACGACGGCGGCGGGCTGTCCACGCCCCAGGAGCGGTCCGGGGTGGCGGAGAGCGTGTAGTCCAGCCGGCCCCCGTCACGCACGAACGAGGCGGGCAGCCAGGGCCGGTCACCGGAACGGCCGTCGACCTTCAGGGACCGGACGTAGGGGGCGTCGGCCGCCGCTCCGGGCGCGCGGACGGAGATGTCGTTGCCCTGCGGACGGTGGATCTCCACCCGCTCGAACAGCGGTGAGGCGAGGACCAGTTCGGCCCGGGACGGCACCTGCGGGTACATGCCGAGGGCGGAGAAGACGTACCAGGACGACATGGCGCCGAGGTCGTCGTTGCCGGGGATGCCGCCGGGCGTGGTGGTCCACAGCTGCCGCATCGCCGCGCGGACGGTCTCCTGGGTCTTGTAGGGGGCGCCCGCGTAGTCGTACAGGTAGGGCACGTTGATCGACGGTTCGTTGTCCAGCTCGGACTTGGTGCCGCCGCTGCCGGTGAAGGCCCAGCCGCCGTCGGCGTCGTGGAAGAAGCCGTCCAGCCGGGCGAGGGCCTTGTCCCGGCCGCCCATCGCCGCGAACAGGCCCGCCGGATCGTGCGGGACCATCCAGGTGTACTGCGCGGCCGTTCCCTCGACGAAACCGGTGCCGGTACCGGGGGTGAAGCCGGTGACCCAGCTGCCGTCGGCCCTGCGGTCGGCGATGTAGCCGCCGGCGGGGTCGGCGGCGATGTCGAAGTCGTTCTGCCACCACTGGGCGCGGCGGGCGAAGGCGGTCGCCGTGTCCTTCTCCCCCGCCGCGCGGGCGAGCTGGGAGAGGGAGAAGTCGGCCGTGGACATCTCCAGGGTCTCGGCCGCGCCGCCCCAGGCGTTGGAGACGCTCGGCATGTAGTGCAGCTTCAGGTACTTGTCCAGCGAGGGGCGCTGGCCCGCCGAGAGCACCGGCTTGCCGGCCGGGGACAGGTCCTGCGCGGTGGGTACGGTCGCCGCCTTCACGAGGGAGTGGAGGGCGCCCGCGAGGTCGAAGTCGGTGCCGCCGAAGGCCCGGATGCCGGCGAGCGCGGTCGCCGAGGGATCGCCGTTCATGACGTGCGTGCCGCTCGCGCCGTGCAGCCAGCGGTCCCAGACTCCGCCGTTCTGCCGGGCGAGTTCGTACAGCGACTGGGCGATGTCGGAGCCGGTGCGGGGGTCGAGGAGGGTGAGGAGCTGGAGCTGGTCGCGGTAGACGTCCCAGCCGGAGAAGGTACCGTATTGCGCATGCCGTCGGCTGTCGGCGGTGTGCGGTCGGCTGCCGGCGGGTCCGGCGCCGGCATGCGGCCGTCCACCGTCGACCGTGTGCACCCGCCCGTCGGCCCCCCGGTACCTGCCGTCGGCATCGCTGATGACGTTCGGGTGCAGCAGCGCGTGGTAGAGCGCGGTGTAGAAGGTGGTGCGCTCGGCGTCCGTGCCGCCGCCCACGCGGACCGCGCCGAGGCGGTCGCGCCAGGCGCGCCGGGCCGCTGCCGCGACCGTGTCGAAGGAGCGGCCCGGCGGGTTCTCGGCGGCGAGGTTGGCCTCGGCCGCCGCCTCGCTGACGTAGGAGATGCCGACCTTGACGTGCACCGGCCCGGTGCCGGGCGCGAACTCGACGTAGCCGCCCGCGCCCTTGCCCGGGACGGGCCGGCCGCCGTGCGTGAAGCCGCCCGTGCCGCCGGACGCCTGGCGGGAGCCGGGGTCGAGCCGGTCGTCCTGCCAGGTGCCGGTCGCCTTGAAGGCGCGGTCCACGTGTGCGGTGAAGTACAGCGTGTAGTAGGCGCGTTGGCCTTCCGGGTCGAGGTAACCGCAGAAGTCGCCGGAGGTGACGGATCCGGAGATCGTGCGGCTCTCCGGGTCGATGGTGACCGTCGAATTCTCCGAGCCGACCTCGGAGTTGGCGGTGCGCACCAGCAGGGAGGCGGGTTTGCCGTCGGGGAAGGTGAAGCGGGCCGAGCCGGTGCGGGTGGTGGCGGTGAGGTCGGCGGTGACTCCGGAGGCGAGGCCCACCCGGTAGTGGCCGGGTTCGGCGGTCTCGTCGGTGTGGCGGAAGTCCGAGGCGTAGACGGCGTCCTTGGTGTCGCTCGCCGGGGAGGAGGTGACCTCACCGGCGTAGGGGAAGAACGGGATGTCGCCGCTGCCTCCCGCGCAGCCGGTGCCGGACATGTGGGTGAGGCTGAAGCCCCGGACGCGGGTGGCGTCGTACTGGTAGCCGCCGGGGGCCGCGGTTCTGGTGGCGTCGCCCCTGGTGTTCTCGGGGCTCCAGGACAGCATGCCGAAGGGCACGACGGCTCCGGGGAAGACGTCGCCGCCGTTCCTGGTGCCGATCAGCGGATCGACGTAGGGGGTGGGGTCCTTGACGAGGCCGGGGGGTGCGGCGGTCGCCGCGAGGGCGGGGGTTGCGGTGCCGCAGGTCGCGAGGAGCGCGGCCAGCAGCAGGGACGTGGGTCTGAAACGCATGACGCGGCCCTTCCTCCTTACGGACGGGTCGCGCACCACGGGTCGCACAAGCCGCAGGGACAGTAACGTGCGCCACCGCTACCACGGAAGACCGCGTGCGCCTCCGCAGGCACACGCCGGGTTCACTCGGCCGGGCTACCCCAAGTGGGTTGACATCGTTGTCGGTTGAGGCGGTAGAGTCATGTACAGACCATAGGACAACGTTGTCGCGCACCTTCGCCGACGCCCAAGCCACCTTTTTTCACCCCCCTTCGCTGCCCTTCCCCCCCTTCGTCGTCCTTTCGCCGCAGCCCCAGACCATGTCCCCCGGGCAGGTTCCCCACCCCCCTCACCTGCCCGGCTCGCGGACCCGGTGCGCATGGCCACCGGGTCCGCCCAGAGCGCGCCCCGACCTGCCCGGCAGCAGGGCGAACAGCGACGGGAGCGCTCCCACACGCTTCCCGGCGCAGTCGGCGCCGAGAGCGCCGGCCCTGGACGTCCGCGCGGCGGTCGGGCGCCGGAAACCTATGCTGGTGACAAGAGGGTCCTTCCTTGAAGGCGAGGAGGGTGAGCGCAGATGGCGCGTCCGGTCGGTATCGATCTCGGTACGACGAACTCGGTGGTCTCGGTCCTCGAAGGCGGCGAGCCCACCGTCATCACGAACACGGAAGGGGCGCGGACCACCCCGTCGGTCGTGGCCTTCGCCAAGAACGGGGAAGTGCTGGTCGGCGAGGTCGCCAAGCGGCAGGCCGTGACGAACGTGGAGCGCACCGCGCGTTCGGTGAAGCGGCATGTGGGCGACCACGGCTGGCGGTTCCCGGAACAGGGTGACATCGACGGCAAGCGGTACACGGCGCAGGAGATCTCCGCGCGGGTGCTGCAGAAGCTGAAACGGGACGCGGAGGCGTACCTCGGCGAGGACGTCACCGATGCCGTGATCACGGTGCCGGCCTATTTCGACGACGCCCAGCGGCAGGCGACGAAGGAGGCCGGGGAGATCGCGGGCATGCAGGTCCTGCGGATCATCAACGAGCCGACGGCGGCGGCGCTGGCGTACGGCCTGGACAAGGAGAACGACCAGACGGTCCTGGTCTTCGACCTGGGCGGCGGGACGTTCGACGTGTCGCTGCTGGAGATGGGCGAGGGCGTCATCGAGGTGAAGGCGACCAACGGTGACACGCTGCTCGGCGGTGACGACTGGGACCAGCGGGTCGTGGATCATCTGGTGACGCAGTTCAAGAACGGTTACGGCGTCGATCTGTCCCGGGACAAGATGGCCGTGCAGCGGCTGCGGGAGGCGGCGGAACGGGCGAAGATCGAGCTGTCGTCGTCGAGCGAGACCTCGCTGAACCTGCCGTACATCACGGCCTCGGCCCAGGGTCCGCTGCACCTGGACGAGAAGCTGACCCGCGCCCAGTTCGAGCAGCTGACGGCGGACCTGCTGGAGCGCTGCAAGGGGCCGTTCCACCAGGCGGTGAAGGACGCCGGGATCAAGGTGGCCGACATCGACCATGTGGTGCTGGTGGGCGGCTCGACGCGGATGCCCGCGGTGACGCGGCTGGTGAAGGAGCTGACCGGCAAGGAGCCGCACAAGGGCGTGAACCCCGACGAGGTGGTGGCGGTCGGCGCCAGCCTGCAGGCGGGTGTGCTGAAGGGAGAGGTCAAGGACGTCCTGCTGCTCGATGTCACCCCGCTGTCCCTGGGGATCGAGACCAAGGGCGGCATCATGACGAAGCTGATCGAGCGGAACACGACCATTCCGACGAAGCGCTCGGAGATCTTCACCACGGCCGAGGACAACCAGCCGTCGGTGCAGATCCAGGTCTTCCAGGGCGAGCGCGAGATCGCCGCGTACAACAAGAAGCTCGGCATGTTCGAGCTGACCGGTCTGCCGCCGGCGCCGCGCGGTGTGCCGCAGATCGAGGTGGCCTTCGACATCGACGCCAACGGGATCATGCACGTCTCGGCGAAGGACCTCGGCACCGGCCGGGAGCAGAAGATGACGGTGACCGGCGGTTCGGCGCTGCCGCGCGACGACATCGACCGGATGGTCCGGGAGGCGGAGCAGCACGCGGAGGAGGACCGGCAGCGCCGGGAGGCCGCGGAGACGCGGAACCGGGCGGAGCAGCTCGTCTACTCCACCGAGAAGCTGATCAGCGACAACCCGGACCGGATTCCGGCGGACGCGAAGTCGGAGACGGAGACGGCGCTGGCGGAGCTGAAGGAGCAGTTGAAGTCGGAGGACACGGCGGCGATCCAGCGGGCCACGGACCGTGCGGCGCAGGCCGCCCAGAAGATCGGTACGGCGTTGTACGACCGGGCGCGGGCGGAGCAGCCGGCCCCGGACGGTGCGGCGGGCCCGGGCGGCGCGGGGGGCGCGGGCGCCGGGGCCGGGTCCGGCCCGGGTGCCGGGGCCGGCGGGGAGGACGACGTGGTGGACGCCGAGATCGTCGACGAGGACAAGCCGGAGGCGGGCTGATCATGGACGCGACCCGGACGGGCGGCAGAGGCGAGGCCGAGCGGCTGCTGGCGGAGCGCACAGCCGATCTGCAACGGGTGAAGGCGGAGTACGACAACTACCGCAAGCAGGTGCGGCGGGACCGGATGGCCGTGCGGGAGATCGCCGTCGCCAATGTGCTGACGGCGCTGGTGCCGGTGCTGGACGCCGTCGACCGGGCGTGCGCGTACGAGCCGCTGACCCCGGGTCTGAAGGACATCGTGGACACCTTGTGGGCCCAGCTGGGCGCGCTCGGGGTGCAGGGGTTCGGAGAGGAGGGCGAGCCGTTCGACCCGGCGTGCCATGAGGCGGCCGTCCACCATGCGTCGCAGGCCGCCGAGGGGCTGGTCTGCGCGGAGATTCTGCGCTCGGGGTACCGGGTCGGGGACCGGTTGCTGCGCCCCGCGTTCGTGGCCGTGACCGGACCGGTGTGACATGGAACATACGTCCAGCTCGTGGACCTACCGTAGCCACCCGGGAAACGCCGGTGCTACAAAGGCCGCATGTCGGCAGTAATCGCCCGATTCAGGCGCCTTTCCTGGCGCTATGCGATCGGCAGGAGCCCACGGAGCGTCGCCGGGCAGGTGTTCGTCCTGCAGGTCGCTCTGGTGGTGGTCCTCGTGCTGTGCGGCGTCCTGGCCCTGGTCCTGCAGTCGGAGCGGGACACCAGTGCGGAGGCCCGGCGCCGGTCGATCGCCGTCGCCCAGACCTTCGCGCACGCCCCCGGCGTCCAGCAGGCCCTGCAGTCCCCCAACCCGTCGAAGATCCTCCAGCCGCTCACCGAGGCCGGGCGCAAGGCCGCCGGTGTCGACTTCATCGTGGTGATGGACACCAAGGGCATCCGCTACACCCATCCCATCCCGAGCAAGATCGGCAAGCGGTTCGTGGGCCAGATCGCTCCGTCGCTGGCCGGGAAGGTCTACACCGAGAGCGTGCACGGCCCGCTCGGCCACGAGGTGCAGGCGACCGTGCCCGTGGACGACACGCACGGCAAGGTGATCGGGCTGGTCTCCGCGGGGCTCAAGGTCAAGAACGTCACCAGCGAGGTGGACCGCCAGCTGCCGATCATCCTGACCGCCGGAGCCGCGGCGCTCGTGGTGTCGACGGGCGGCACGGCGCTGGTGGGCAGGCGGCTGCGGCGGCAGACCCACAGCCTGGCGGCGGACGAGATGACCCGGATGTACGAGCACCACGACACGGTGCTGCACTCGGTGCGCGAAGGGGTCCTCATCGTCGGTGCCGACGGGCGGCTGCTGCTGGTCAACGACGAGGCCAGGCGGCTGCTGGAGCTGCCGGCCACGGCGGAGGGCCGGCATGTGTCGGAGCTGCCGGGGCTCGACGCGGACGTGGTGGAGCTGCTCTCCTCCGGGCGTGAGGTCACCGACGAGGTGTTCTTCGCCGGGGAGCGGCTGCTGGCGGTCAACCAGCGGCCCACGGACCGGGCGGGCTGCTCCGGCGGCACCGTGGTGACGCTCCGCGACTCCACGGAGCTGCAGGCGGTGTCCGGCCGGGCGGAGGTCGCCCGGGAACGGCTCAAGCTGCTGTACGACGCGGGCTTGGAGGTGGGCACCACCCTGGACGTGTCGCGCACGGCGGACGAACTGGCGCGGGTCGCCGTGCCGCGGTTCGCCGACTTCGTCACCGTGGACCTGGCCGACGCGGTGCTGCACGGGGAGGAGCCGGGGAACTCCTCGACGGACCTGCGGCGCATCGCCGTGCACGGGGTGCGGGACGACCATCCGCTGTACGAGAAGGACCGGCTGATCCACTTCCTGCCGTCCACGCCCCAGGCCCGCGGCTACGGCAGCGGTCACTCGGAGCTGGTGACCGACCTGTCCGGCGCGCCGGGCTGGCGGGCGCAGGACCCGCAGCGCACCCGCGACATCCTCGAGTACGGCATCCAGTCGCTGATCGTCGCGCCGATCCGGGCCCGGGGTGTCGTGCTGGGCATGGCGAACTTCTACCGGGCCAAGCGGGATCCCTTCGACGACGAGGACGTGTCGCTGGCGGAGGAGCTGGTGGCCCGGGCCGCGGTCAGCATCGACAACGCCCGCCGGTACACCCGTGAGCACGCCCTGGCGGTCACCCTGCAGCGCAGCCTGCTGCCGCGGGCGCTGCCCGAGCAGAGCGCCCTCGACGTCGGATACCGCTACATCCCCGCGCAGTCGGGGGTGAGCGGGGACTGGTTCGACGTGATCCCGCTGCCGGGGAGCCGGGTGGCGCTGGTCGTCGGTGACGTGGTCGGTCACGGTCTGCACGCCGCCGCCACGATGGGGCGGCTGCGCACCGCGGTGCACAACTTCTCCACGCTCGACCTGCCGCCCGACGAGCTGCTGAGTCATCTGGACGACCTGGTCGGCCGGATCGACCAGGACGAGGCCTCCGCGGAGACGACGGCGGAGATAGCCGGCGCCACCTGCCTGTACGCGATCTACGATCCGGTGACGCGGCGCTGCACCATGGCGCGGGCCGGGCATCTGGCGCCGGCGCTGGTCCATCCCGACGGAAGCGTCACCTTCGCCGATCTGCCGGCCGGGCCGCCGCTCGGCATCGGGGGCATGCCGTTCCAGACGGCGGAGCTGGAGCTCGCCGAGGGCACCCAGCTGGTGCTGTACACCGACGGCCTGATCGAGGACCGCAGCCGTGACCTGGACGTCGGCATGGAGCTGCTGCGCCAGTCGCTGGCGGGCCACCCCGACCGGTCGCCGGACGAGAGCTGCCAGGCGGTGCTGGAGGAGCTGCTGCCGGGACGGCCCAAGGACGATGTCGCGCTGCTCGTGGCCCGCACCCGGGCGCTGGCGTCCGACCGGGTCGCCGAGTGGGAGGTGCCGCAGGATCCGGCCGCCGTGTCGGGGATGCGGCTCGCCGTGTCCGAGAAGATGGACGAGTGGGGTCTGGCGGAACTCGGCTTCGGCATGGAGCTGGTCCTGAGCGAGCTGATCACGAACGCGATCCGCTA
The DNA here is from genome assembly GCF_040682635.1 of Streptomyces sp. NPDC051133. Classification (NCBI taxonomy): domain Bacteria; kingdom Bacillati; phylum Actinomycetota; class Actinomycetes; order Kitasatosporales; family Streptomycetaceae; genus Streptomyces; species Streptomyces sp. NPDC051133. The sequence continues at coordinate 140,683 of NZ_JBFBBK010000006.1, read as the reverse complement.
CGGCACCGATCCGATCCGGCTGCGTCTGATCCGTGACCGTGCGCTGATCTGCGAGGTGGCCGACGGCAGCAGCACCTCGCCGCATCTGCGGTACGCCGCGACGACCGACGAGGGCGGCCGGGGCCTGTTCCTGGTGTCGCAGATGACGGAGCGCTGGGGGGTGCGGTACAGCCCGCAGGGAAAGGTGATCTGGGCGGAGCAGCCGCTGCCGTAGGGCGCGGCCGGGCGGGGGCCGGGCGGGGCTGTGCAGCGGCCGGGACCGATGGCCGGGGCCGGTGCGCCGCCCGTGGGCGTGGGCTCCGCCGCGGGCGGTTCGAGGAGGCGGCCGGTGGACGGCGCGCGGGCGCGCGGGCGGTGGCTGCGGGCGCGCGGGCGGTGGCCGCGGGTCCCCGGGGTGCCTGGCCCGTACCGGTCGGGGTACGGCGAAGGGCCGCACCCCCGCTGCCGGGGATGCGGCCCTGACCGGCCGTTCCGCAGTGCTTACTTGCGGATCAGGCTGCGCAGCACGTACTGCATGATGCCGCCGTTGCGGTAGTAGTCGGCCTCACCGGGGGTGTCGATGCGGACGACCGCGTCGAACTCGACACCGGTGTCGGTCGTGACCTTGACCGTGCGCGGCGTGGTGCCGTTGTTGAGCTCCTCGACACCGGTGAAGGAGAAGGTCTCCTCGCCGGTCAGGCCCAGGGAGGCGGCGGTGGCGCCCTCCGGGAACTGCAGCGGCAGGACGCCCATGCCGATGAGGTTCGAGCGGTGGATGCGCTCGTACGACTCGGCGATGACGGCCTTGACGCCGAGCAGCGCGGTGCCCTTGGCGGCCCAGTCGCGGGACGAGCCGGAGCCGTACTCCTTGCCGGCCAGGACGACCAGCGGGATGCCCTGCTCGATGTAGTTGCGCGAGGCGTCGTAGATGAACGACACCGGCGCGTCGGCCTGGGTGAAGTCGCGGGTGTAGCCGCCCTCGGTGCCCGGCGCGATCTGGTTGCGCAGGCGGATGTTGGCGAACGTGCCGCGGATCATGACCTCGTGGTTGCCTCGGCGGGAGCCGTAGGAGTTGAAGTCACGACGCTCCACACCGTGCTCGGTGAGGTACTGGCCGGCCGGGGTGTCGGCCTTGATGGCGCCGGCCGGGGAGATGTGGTCGGTGGTGACCGAGTCGCCCAGCTTGGCGAGCACGCGGGCGCCGGTGATGTCGGAGACCGCCTCCGGCTCCATGCCCATGCCCTCGAAGTACGGGGGCTTGCGGACGTAGGTGGACTCGGGGTCCCACTCGAAGGTGTTGCCGGTCGGGACCGGGAGGGACTGCCACTGGGCGTCGCCCGCGAAGACGTCGCTGTAGGACTTGGAGAACATGTCCTCGCCGATGGCACCGGCGACGACCTCGTTCACCTCGGCCTCGGAGGGCCAGATGTCCTTCAGGAAGACCGGGTTGCCGTCCTGGTCGGTGCCGAGCGCCTCACGGGTGATGTCGACCTTCATGGAGCCCGCGATGGCGTACGCGACGACCAGCGGCGGGGACGCCAGATAGTTCATCTTGACGTCGGGGTTGATACGGCCCTCGAAGTTCCGGTTGCCGGAGAGGACCGAGGTGACCGCGAGGTCGTGGTCGTTGACGGCCTTGGAGACCTCCTCCGGCAGCGGGCCGGAGTTGCCGATGCAGGTGGTGCAGCCGTAGCCGACGAGGTTGAAGCCCAGCTTGTCCAGGTACGGGGTGAGGCCGGCCCGCTCGAAGTAGTCGGTGACGACCTTCGAACCCGGGGCGAGGGTGGACTTGACCCACGGCTTGCGGGTGAGGCCCTTCTCGACCGCCTTCTTGGCGACCAGGGCGGCGCCGATCATGACGTACGGGTTGGAGGTGTTGGTGCAGGAGGTGATGGCCGCGACCGTCACCGCACCGTGGTCCAGCTCGTAGGTCGTGCCGTCGGGGGCCGTGACCTGGACCGGGTTGGAGGGGGCGCCGTTCGGGTGGACGGCCGGGGCGTCGGAGGCCGGGAAGGACTCCACGCCCGCCTCGTCCACGGCGTCGACGTAGTTGCGCACGTCGAGCTTGAACTGCTCGGCGGCGTTGGCGAGGACGATGCGGTCCTGCGGGCGCTTCGGGCCGGCGATGGACGGGACGACCGTGGACAGGTCCAGCTCGAGCTTCTCGGAGAAGTCCGGCTCGGCCTGCGGGTCCAGCCAGAGGCCCTGCTGCTTGGCGTAGGCCTCGACGAGCGCGACCTGCTGCTCGGAGCGGCCGGTCAGGCGCAGGTAGTTCAGGGTCTCGCCGTCGATCGGGAAGATCGCGGCGGTGGAGCCGAACTCCGGCGACATGTTGCCGATGGTGGCGCGGTTGGCGAGCGAGGTGGCGGCCACGCCCTCGCCGTAGAACTCGACGAACTTGCCGACCACACCGTGCTTGCGGAGCATCTCGGTGATGGTGAGCACGAGGTCGGTGGCGGTGGTGCCGGTGGGCAGCTCACCGGTCAGCTTGAAGCCGACGACGCGCGGGATGAGCATGGAGACCGGCTGGCCGAGCATGGCGGCCTCGGCCTCGATGCCGCCGACGCCCCAGCCGAGGACGCCGAGGCCGTTGACCATGGTGGTGTGCGAGTCGGTGCCGACCAGGGTGTCCGGGTAGGCCTTGCCGTCGCGGACCATGACGACGCGGGCCAGGTGCTCGATGTTGACCTGGTGGACGATGCCGGTGCCGGGCGGGACGACCTTGAACTCGTCGAAGGCGGTCTGGCCCCAGCGCAGGAACTGGTAGCGCTCCTTGTTGCGGCCGTACTCCAGCTCGACGTTCTGCTTGAAGGCGTCGTTGGTGCCGAACTTGTCGGCGATGACGGAGTGGTCGATGACCAGCTCGGCCGGGGCCAGCGGGTTGATCTTGGCGGGGTCGCCGCCGAGCTCCTTCACGGCCTCACGCATGGTCGCGAGGTCCACGACGCAGGGAACGCCGGTGAAGTCCTGCATGATCACGCGGGCCGGCGTGAACTGGATCTCCTGGCTGGGCTGGGCCTGGGAGTCCCAGCTGCCGAGGGCGCGGATGTGGTCGGCGGTGATGTTCGCGCCGTCCTCCGTGCGGAGCAGGTTCTCGAGCAGGACCTTGAGGCTGTACGGCAGGCGGGCCGAGCCCTCCACCTTGTCCAGCCGGAAGATCTCGTACGACTCGTCGCCCACCTGCAGCGTGCTGCGGGCGTCGAAGCTGTTCGCCGACACGACAGTCTCCTTCATTGATGTGCGCGTACCACCGTCAATCGTGCCGCCACGCCGGTCTGGCCGATCCGCTAAGGTAAGGCTAAGTTAGGTAACCCTTAGTGGGTGGCGGCTGCGGTGCGCCTGGCAGATATCTCGATGTCGAGATAACACTAGTACATGGCCGCTGGATGGTCATGCCCGGACCGGCCCGGGCACGCCGGTCGTCGGTGGCATGGCTCACACGGCCCCCTTGAAGGAGCGGCGCGCGCGGCGGCGGACGGCGGTGGGCGCCCCCGGCGAGGTCGCCGTGGGGCTCTGATGACACCGCCCCGGACCCGGGGCGCCGGAGGTTCGCTACGGGTACGGCGCCGTAGAGCGGGCCCGCCGCACCGTCACCCGCGACACGCCGACGCACACCACGTCAACGGTCCCGGCGGCCGGCTTCGGGCCGCCCCTCCCCTTCACCCGGAATCGCGTGAGGAGTCCGGCCGTTCCTGCGTGATTGCGGCGGAAATGCGGGCAGGCGATAGGTACCGAACGAAGAGACAGGTATCGGACGAATCACCCTCACCATCGCACAGGCCCCGTGACTGCGCAGGTCACTGACGCCGCGTCACCCGAATGGACCCCCCAACGGGCACCATCTCATATCTGAGATAACCTCAACCTCATGGCAGACGACTACCTCGTACGCATCGGCAAGCTCATCCGTGACGCCCGGCAACACCGAGGCTGGACACAGACGCAGCTCGCGGAGGCGCTCGGCACCAGCCAGAGCGCCGTCAACCGCATCGAGCGCGGGAACCAGAACATCAGCCTTGAGATGATCGCCCGGATCGGCGAGGCCCTGGACAGCGAGATCGTCTCGCTCGGCTACGCGGGCCCGATGCATCTGCGGGTCGTCGGCGGTCGCCGTCTGTCCGGTGCCATCGACGTGAAGACCAGCAAGAACGCCTGCGTGGCCCTGCTGTGCGCCTCGCTGCTCAACAAGGGGCGCACGGTGCTGCGCCGGGTGGCGCGGATCGAGGAGGTGTACCGCCTGCTGGAGGTGCTCAACTCCATCGGCGTGCGCACCCGCTGGATCAACGATGGTGTCGACCTGGAGCTGGTGCCGCCGGCCGAGCTGGAGATGGCGGCGATCGACGCGGAGGCCGCCGTACGGACCCGCTCGATCATCATGTTCTTCGGCCCGCTGCTGCACCGCATGGACCGCTTCAAGCTGCCGTACGCCGGCGGCTGCGACCTCGGCACCCGGACCATCGAGCCGCACATGATCGCGCTGCGCCGGTTCGGCCTGGACATCGCGGCCACCGAGGGCCAGTACCACGCACAGGTCGACCGCAGCGTCCGCCCCGACCGCCCGATCGTGCTGACCGAGCGCGGCGACACCGTGACCGAGAACGCGCTGCTGGCCGCCGCCCGCCACGACGGCGTGACGGTCATCCGCAACGCCTCCTCCAACTACATGGTCCAGGACCTGTGCTTCTTCCTGGAGGCGCTCGGCGTCAAGGTGGAGGGCATCGGCACCACCACCCTCACCGTGCACGGCGTGCCGAACATCGATGCCGACGTCGACTACTCCCCCTCCGAGGACCCGGTCGAGGCGATGAGCCTGCTGGCCGCCGCGGTCGTCACGGAGTCGGAACTGACCGTCCGCCGCGTCCCCATCGAGTTCCTGGAGATCGAGCTGGCGGTCCTGGAGGAGATGGGCCTCGACCACGACCGCAGCCCCGAGTACTTCGCGGACAACGGCCGAACCCGCCTGGTCGACCTCACGGTCCGCCCCTCCAAGCTGGAGGCGCCGATCGACAAGATCCACCCCATGCCCTTCCCGGGCCTGAACATCGACAACGTCCCGTTCTTCGCGGCCATCGCGGCCACCGCGCAGGGCCAGACCCTCATCCACGACTGGGTCTACGACAACCGCGCGATCTACCTCACCGACCTCAACCGCCTCGGCGGCCGGCTCCAGCTCCTCGACCCGCACCGGGTCCTGGTCGAGGGCCCGACCCGCTGGCGCGCGGCCGAGATGATGTGCCCGCCGGCACTGCGCCCCGCGGTGGTCGTCCTGCTGGCGATGATGGCGGCCGAGGGCACGTCGGTGCTGCGCAACGTGTACGTCATCAACCGGGGTTACGAGGACCTCGCCGAGCGCCTGAACTCGATCGGGGCGCAGATCGAGATCTTCCGGGACATCTGAGCGACGGCTGCCGGCCGTCGGGTTCGTGGCGGCCGGCCGTCGTCACCGCGTCGTGGGAGCTACTTGCAGGTGCCGCTGCCGGAGTCTTCGTACTGCAGCGCCGTGGCGTCGAAGCCGGGGCCCGGCAGGACGGGCTTGTAGTCCCAGCTGTAGCCGTGGGACCCGAGGGTGAGCTTCATGACGCCGAAGGCGCGGGCCTGGGCGGTGACCACGTTGGGGTTGTCGTAGTCGCCGGGCGTGCCGGCGAGGGTGTCGATGGCCTCGCCGCCGGAGCCGACGACGAACTCCGGGATGCCGTGGTCCGGGTCGTACCGGCCGGCCGGGTTCATCGGGCGCAGCCGGGCGTACGCGTGTTCGTGGCCGTTCAGGACGAGCGTGGCGTGGTGCCGGTAGAGGAGCTTCCACCACGCGTCGCTCGCCGCGCCCTCGGTGCCGCCGGCGCCCGGCGCTGAAGCGGGCACCGTGGCGGTCGAGGCCGTCGTGGCGCTGAAGGCCGGCTGGTGCCAGTACGCGATCGTGCACGGACGGGTGTTGGTTTCCAGGTCCTGCGAGAGCCACCGGGTCTCCTGGCCGAGGAGGCCGTCGTCCGTCGTGGAGCAGTCGTGGTGGAACGCGTCGGAGTCGCACTCGGCGTTGAGCGAGACGATGTGCCAGTTGCCGAGGTCGTAGGAGTACCACCCCTGTCTGTCGGCGGTGTCGTCGCCGGCCTGGCCCTGGGGGTTCGGCGTGCCGGCCTGGTCGTGGCCGTTGAAGTAGCCGAAGTAGCCGGCACCGTTCTGCCAGGCCTCGTTGTCGCCCTTCTTGGTGTACGCGTAGTACTCGTGGTTGCCCGGCGCCGGACGCTCGAGCATCTTCAGGCCGCCCCACGCCTGCTCGAAGGACCGCTCGAAGTCGGTCAGTTTGCCGACCTGGTACTGCTCGTCGCCCAGCAGCGCCACGGCGTCGGGGTGCATGTCCGTGGCCTGCTCGGCGGTGGCGAACTCGGCGCTCGTGCCGCCCAGCGTCGGGCTGCCGCACTTGAGCGAGGCCGGGGTGCTGGCGTTCTCGTCGTCGTCGGGCTCGCAGGCGATGTCGCCGACGGCCGCCAGGGTGTACGACGCCGCGCCGTGGTGGCGGGCGTAGGGCCAGTCGGCGTCGCCCTGGTGGGCGGCGGCGACGGCGGTGCCGGTGACAGCGAGGACGGCCAGGCCGACAGCTGCGGCGGAGACCTTGGTGGCGCGTCTCATGTGCGTGTCCTTCCGAGTGCAGAAGCGATCAGCGCACGTTAGGCGGGCGAGTAGGCGGTTGCTGCAAACGCGTTCCGACGGCTCGGTGAACTCCGGCGGATCACCAGGGGCCGTGGTAGTTCAGGCCCAGGACGAGGACGGCCACCGCGGTGGCCAGGAACACGATCCCGCCCACGATGTTGCGGGAGCCGACCCGCAGGTGGGCGTAGATCGCGCCGATGAAGTACAGCACCAGGCCGCAGGCGGCGAGGTTCCCCAGCACCGGCACGGCGAGCCCGGCCAGCAGTCCCACGGTTCCCGCGGCCAGGAGGGTGCCCAGCACCGGGACGTACTTCCGGGGAATGCCCTTCATGTCCGCCTGGGTCTTGGGATATTCGTGGCCCATCAGGTACGTGACGGCGGCGGCACCGTTGAACACCGCGCCGAGAACCGTGACCGTGACGAAGGCGATGAACACATTCTCTCCGTGGTGAGAAGCCCGGTGGCCGCTGCGCAACACCCTGACGGAACCGCGCTGTTGGGGAGGGAGTGCCTGTCGTGCGCTGCTGATCGTACATCTCACACCGATGCGAGCAACTGGGCTTGATCCGCTACCCGTCGCCCCTTCGGGGGTGCCCGCCCGCCGGGGGCAGCAGGCCCGCCGCCCAGTGCTCGACCGCCTTGGCCGTCGTGGCCGCGTGGTCCTCCAGCATCGTGAAGTGGTCGCCGGTGACCTCCACGGTCTCGTGCGCGAGCGGCCAGGCGGCGATGCGCTCACCGGTGTCCCCGTACGGCGCGGCGGCGAGGACCAGCAGGGTCGGTGCCGTGACCGGGGCGGGGGTCCACGGACGGAAGAGGGCGGAGTAGGCGCCCATCGCGGTCAGCCGGTGGTCGTCGAGGGTGACGAGCCGGCTGTCGCGTTCCAGCATGCCGCGGACCATCACCGCGTGCCCGCGCGGATCGCCGCCGTTCGCCGGGGTATCGAGGAGCGCGACGCCGACCGGAGCCGCGCCGGCGCGTTCCAGGGCGGCCGCCACCGCGTGCGCCACCCAGCCGCCCGCGGAGCGGCCGACGAGCAGGACGGGGGCGCCGTCCGCCGCCTCCAGGACGGCCCCGGCATGTAGTTCGGCGAGTGCCCCGACGCTCGCCGGGAGCGGTTGTCCGGGGCGGAAACCGGGGTGCGGCAGGGCGCCGACCCGCCAGGCGTCGGTGAAGCCCGTGGCGAAGCGGGCGTACTCGTGGACGCCGGAGACCGCGCTGAACGAGGGCAGACACAGCGCCACGGGCCGTCCGTCGCCGGGCCCGAACCAGACCGGCGCCGGCGGGGTGCCCGCCTCGGCCGCCGCGGCGAACGTCTCCTTCAGCCGCGCGGCGGACTCCAGCAGGGCGGCGCCGTCGTCGAGCCGCCCGGCGCCTGCGGCCTTCCGGTACAGCCGCGTCAGCAGGCCCTCGTCCGCGTCCCCGTCGGCGCGCCCGTCCGTGTCCCCGTCGGCGCCGTCGTCCGTCCCGGCCGGTCCGTCCGCCGGGCCGGCGCCGCCGCCGCCCGCGGTGCCGGTGCCGGTGCCGGGCAGCCGCTCGTCGAGGTACGCCGCGATCGCCTCCGGGTGCCCGTGGTCGAACGCGAGCGTGCCCGGCAGACGGAGTCCGAGCGCGCGTCCCAGCCGTGTGCTCAGCTCGATCGCGGTGAGCGAGTCGAAGCCCAGCTCCTGCAGCGAGCGGTCCGCCTCGATCGCGTCGGCGCCCTCGTGCCCGAGCGTCCGCGCGACCGCGTCCCGCACGAGGTCGCGCAGGGCCGACCGCCGCTCGGGCCCGGCCGGTCCGAGGATGCGGGCGCGGGCGGTGGCGGGGGCGGTGGTGCCGGCCCCGGCGAGCGGGGGCTCCCCGGATGCGGGTGATGCGGGTGATGCGGGGAGCGGGGCGGGGCCGGCGGGCATCCGCATGCCGTCCCAGTCCCGGACGGTCGCGGTGCCCTGCCCCGCCGGCACGCTGTGCCCGGCCCTGTCCTCCAGCCAGTAGTGCCCGTACTGGAAGGGGTAGGCGGGCAGGTCGACCAGGGTGGCGTGCGGATGGGTGAGGCGGGTCCAGTCGACCGTGCCGCCGTCGACGTGCAGCTGGGCCAGCGCCGTGAGGAAAGACTCGGCCTCGGGGCGGCCGGCACGGAGCGCGGCGGCGAACACCCGCTCCTCGGCGTCCGGCACCACCTCGCGCGCCAGGGCGGTCAGCACCCTGCCGGGCCCCGCCTCCAGCCAGCGCACGACACCCGTGGCCCGGGCCCTTTCGACGGCGTCCGCGAACCGCACCGGGCGGCTGACGTGGGTCACCCAGTACTCGGGGTCGACGACGTCCTCGGGCAGCCCGGCCAGCGTGGGCGGCCGCAGTTCCAGACCCGCCACGACCTCGCGGAATGCGGTCAGCATGGGGTCCATCAAAGGGGAGTGGAAGGCGTGACTGACCTTCAGGCGCGAGGTCCGCACCCCCGCGGCGCGCCACCGCTCCACCAGCTCCGTCACCTCGTCCTCGGCGCCGGACAGCACCACCGAGGACGGCCCATTGACGGCGGCCAGGGAGACCCGGTCCGACCGGGCGGCCAGCGCCGCCAGCGCCTCCGCCTCGGGGACCTCGACCGCGGCCATGGCACCGCCCGCCGGCAGCGCGTCCATCAGCCGGCCCCGGGCCTCCACCAGCCGGCAGGCGTCGGCCAGGGAGAGCACGCCCGCCACATGGGCGGCGGCCACCTCCCCCACCGAGTGCCCGACCACGGCCCGGACGTCCACGCCGAGGCGGCGCACCAGCCGGAACAGCGACACCTCGACCGCGAACAGCGCGGGCTGCGCGTACCGGGTCCGGTCCAGGCGGCCGTCCTGCGCGCCGGCCGCGAGGACCACCTCCTTCAGCGGCAGCCCCGTCAGCTCGGCGACCGTGTCGAAGGACTCGGCGAACTCGGGGAACGTCTCGTACAACTCCTGTCCCATGCCGGGTCGTTGGCTGCCCTGCCCGGGGAACAGGACGGCGGTGCCCCCGGGTACGGCGACCCCGCTGACCGGGGTGCCGGCCGTGCCGCCCGCCAGCAGCACCGCCCGGTGCCGGAACAGGGCCCGGCGGGCCAGGGTGTGGCTCACGTCGGCCGGATCCGCCGGGGTGTCGCGCAGGTGCGCCCGCAGCCGTGTGCTGCCCTGTTGCAGGGCGCGGCCGTCCCGGGCGGAGAGCGGCCAGGGGACGACCGGGAGGGCGACGGCGGTGACGCCCGCGCCGCCGCCGCGCGCCGCCGGGGAAGCCGGGCCGGGCTCGGGGCCGGGCTCGGTCTCGGGGTCGGGGTCCGTCTCGGGGTCGGGCGCGGCCTCCAGGATCACATGGGCGTTCGTGCCGCTGATGCCGAAGGACGACACCGCGGCGCGGCGCGGCCGGCCGGTCTCGGGCCAGGGGAGCGCCCGGGTGAGCAGGTCGACGGCGCCCGCACTCCAGTCGACGTGGGGGGTGGGCTCGTCGGCGTGCAGGGTGCGCGGCAGGAGGCCGTGCCGCATCGCCTCGATCATCTTGATGATGCCGCCCACTCCGGCGGCGGCCTGCGTGTGGCCCATGTTCGACTTCATGGAGCCGAGGTGCAGCGGCCGTCCCGGATCGCGTTCGCGGCCGTACGTGGCGAGCAGCGCCTGGGCCTCGATGGGGTCGCCGAGCCGGGTTCCGGTGCCGTGGCCCTCGACGGCGTCGACGTCCCGGGCGGACAGGCCGGCGTTGGCGAGGGCCTTGCGGATGACGCGCTGCTGCGACGGCCCGTTGGGCGCCGACAGGCCGTTGGAGGCGCCGTCCTGGTTCACCGCCGAGCCGCGCAGCAGCGCGAGCACCCGGTGGCCGTGCCGGCGGGCGTCGGAGAGCCGCTCCACGAGCAGCATGCCGACGCCCTCGGCCCAGCCCGTGCCGTCGGCGCCCGCGCCGAACGCCTTGCACCGCCCGTCGGGCGACAGTCCCCGCTGCCGGCTGAACGACAGGAAGGCGCGGGGTGTCGCCATGACCGTCACCCCGCCGGCCAGGGCCAGCGCGCACTCCTGCGACCGCAGCGCCTGCGCGGCCTGGTGCAGGGCGACCAGGGAGGAGGAGCAGGCGGTGTCCACGGTGACCGCCGGGCCCTCGAAGCCGAGGGTGTAGGCGATCCGGCCGGACGCCACGCCGCCGGACAGCCCGGTGACGAGGTACGGCTCCAGGGTGTCGGGGACCCGCAGGGTGGCGTAGTCGTGGTGGACCACGCCCGTGAACACGCCGGTGTCGCTGCCGCGCAGGGCGGTCGGGTCGATCCCGGCGTGCTCGAACGCCTCCCAGGCGGTCTCCAGCAGCAGCCGCTGCTGCGGGTCCATCGCGAGGGCCTCGCGGGGGGAGACGCCGAAGAACTCCGCGTCGAACAGCGCCGCGTCGTCCAGGAAGCCGCCTTCGCGGGCGTAGCAGGTGCCGGGCCGGTCGGGGTCGGGATCGTAGATGCCCTCGACGTCCCAGCCGCGTTCGGCCGGGAAGGCGCTGATGACGTCGCGCTCGGCCACGACCAGGCGCCACAGGTCCCGCGGGCTGCGCACGCCGCCCGGGAAGCGGCAGGCCATCCCGACGACCGCGATCGGTTCACGGCTCGCCGACTCGGCCCGGCGCAGCTGCCGGCGGGTGTCGTGCAGCTCGGCGGTGACCTTCTTCAGGTAGTCGACCAGCTTCTGCTCGGTGCCCGTCACGTCACGGTCCTGCCTTTCCAGCGCGGTCGGAGCGGGTCATGCGGCCCGGGACCCGGGTGTGTGTGCTGCCGGTGCACGTCGGCCCGGCACGCCGCCGGTTCGCTTCGTCCCGGCACGGTGCCGGTTCAGCTCGTTTCGGTGTGCTGCCGGTTCAGCTCGTTGTCGATGAGGTCGAACAGTTCGTCGGTGGTGGCCGCGTCGAGCCGTTCGCCGAGGTCGGCGGAGTCGTCGTACCCCGCGGAGCCGGGGGCGTCCGCGCCGAGGAGCCGGTCGGTGAGGGTGCGCAGCCGTTCGGCGAGGCGGGCGCGGGCGGCGGCGTCGGGCCGCTCCCGCTCGATGCCGGCCTCCAGGCGGGCCAGTGCTCCGAAGACGGTCCGGGGGCCGCCGCCCGCCGCCGCCTCGGCGCTCCCCTCGCCGCTCGCCTCGCCGCTGCCGCCGTCCGCCTCGCCGGGTCCGGGGGCGGCGGGGAGTTCGGTGAGCAGGTGCCGGGCCATGGCGACGGCCGTGGGGTGGTCGAACGCCAGCGAGGTGGGCAGGGTGAGGCCGGTCCGCGCGACGAGACGGTTGCGCAGCTCCACCGCGGAGACGGAGTCCAGCCCGAGGTCCTTGGCACTGCGGTGGGCCTCGACGTCCTCCGGCCCGTCGAAGCCGGCGACCTCGGCGATCTCGGTACGGACCAGGTCGACCAGCGCCTGCTCCCGCTGCTGCGGCGTCAGCCCGGCGAGCTCCACTCGCAGCCGGTGGCCGGTGGGGGCGGCGGCGTCCGGGGCGGGGGGCCGTACGGCCGTCTCCCGCGCGGACGGTGTGGTGTCGTCGGGGGCTGCCGGAAGCGGTACGGAGCGCAGCCAGTAACGCCGGTGCTCGAAGGGGTAGACGGGCAGGTCGACCCGGCGGACGGGCAGGCCCGCGAAGTACCGGGCCCAGTCGACCGGGGCGCCGTACGCGTGTGCCCGCGCGACGGCGTCGAGCAGGGCGCGGACCTCGGACCGGCCGCGGCGCAGCCCGCCGCACAGGGCGAGTTCGTGGTCGGCCACGCAGTCGCGGGCCATGGTGGTGAGCATGGCGTCGGGGCCGAGTTCGAGGAAGCAGGCGATGCCCTGGCCGGGCAGGGCGCGCACGGCGTCCGCGAAGTGCACGGCGTCGCGGGCGTGGCGCGCCCAGTACTCGGGCTCGGCCAGCTCCGCGGGTCCGGCGAGCCGGCCGGTCACCCCGGAGACCAGCGGAATCACAGGTGCCCGGTAGGTCAACCCGGCTGCCACGCTGCGCAGTTCGTCCAGCATGGGGTCCATGTGGCGGGAGTGGAAGGCATGGCTGACCCGCAGCCGGGTGACCCGGCGGCCCTGCGCCCGGAAGACCTCGCCGACGGCCTCGACGGCCTGCGCGTCGCCCGAGACGACGACCGAGCGCGGGCCGTTGATCGCGGCGACGGCGGCGTGGCCGGGGGCGTCGGTGTCCGGGAGGACGGCCCGGACCTCCTCCGCGGTCGCCTCGACCGAGGTCATCGCGCCACCGGGCGGCAGCGCCGCCATCAGCCGGCCGCGGGTGGCGACGAGGAGGGCCGCGTCCGGGAGCGGCAGCGCCCCGCTGACGTGGGTCGCCGTCAGGCCGCCGAGGGAGTGGCCGAGGACGGCGTCCGGCACCACCCCCCAGGACTCCAGGAGCCGGAACATCGCCGTCTCCAGCGCGAACAGCCCCGCCTGCGTGAAGTCGGTCCGGCTCAGCAGCGCGGACTCCGGCGTGCCCTCGGGCGCCCAGACGATCTGCTTCAACGGCCGTTCCAGGTAAGGGTCGAGGGCGGCGCAGACCGCGTCGAAGGCACGGGCGAACTCGGGGAAGGCGGCGTGCAGTTCCCGTCCCATGCCGGGCAGTTGGGCACCCTGGCCGGTGAAGCCGATCGCCAGTCCGCCCTCGCGGCGCACGCCGTCCGGTCCGGTGCCCGGGTCTGCTCCGCCGGCCACGGCCGTCAGCCGCCGCTCCAGTTCCTCCCGCCCGTCCGCGGTGAAGGCGGCGCGCCACGGGAAGGCGGTCCGGGTGGTGGCGAGCGCGGCGGCCAGGTCGGGCACGCGCAGACCGGGTTGCGCCGCCACGAGGTCGAGCAGCCGCTGGGCCTGCGCGCGCAGGGCGGCCGGGGTGCGGGCCGAGAGGAGGACCGGGACCGGGGACGCGGGGACGGCCGTCGCGGGACCCCGCGCCGCGGTGCGGGCGGCGGCGTGGGGCGCCGGGGGGCCGGCCGGCTCCGTCTCCCCGGCAGGGGCGGGGGGCGCCTGTTCCAGGATCACGTGCGCGTTGGTGCCGCTGACGCCGAAGGAGGAGACGGCGGCCCGGCGCGCGTGGCCGGTCTCGGGCCACACGGTGTGCTCCAGGAGCAGGCGGACCGCGCCGCCCGTCCAGTCCACCGCCGGGGTCGGCCGGTCGACGTGCAGGGTGCGGGGCAGTTCGCCGCGGCGGATCGCCTCCACCGTCTTGATGACCCCGCCCACGCCCGCGGCGGCCTGGCTGTGGCCGATGTTGGATTTCAGGGAGCCGAGCAGCAGCGGCCGTCCCGGGTCCCGGTCCCGTCCGTAGGTGGCGAGCAGCGCCTGTGCCTCGATCGGGTCGCCGAGGACGGTGCCGGTGCCGTGCGCCTCGACGGCGTCCACGTCGGCGGGGGTGAGGCCGGCGTCGGCCAGCGCCCGCCGGACGACCCGCTGCTGGGCGGGGCCGCTCGGCGCGGTCAGGCCGTTGCTGGCGCCGTCCTGGTTGACCGCGCTGCCGCGCAGGACGGCGAGCACCGGGTGGCCGTTGCGGCGCGCGTCGCCCAGCCGTTCCAGGACGACGAGGCCGGCGCCCTCGGACCAGCCGGTGCCGTCGGCGCCCTCGGCGAAGGCCTTGCAGCGGCCGTCGGGGGCGAGCCCGTGCTGGCGGCTGAACTCCACGAAGGTGCTGGGCGTGGCCATCACGGCGACGCCTCCGGCGAGCGCGAGCGAGCACTCGCCGCGGCGCAGCGCCTGCGCGGCCAGGTGGAGGGCGACCAGGGAGGAGGAGCAGGCGGTGTCGACCGTGAGGGCGGGGCCGTTCAGGCCGAGGGTGTAGGCGAGGCGGCCGGAGGCGACGCTGCCGGCGGTGCCGGTGCCGAGGAGCCGTTCGAGGTCCTCGGGGAGGACGCCGGGGTTCTTGGCGTAGTCGTGGAACATCAGCCCGACGTAGACGCCGGTGTCCGTGCCGCGCAGCGCGGCCGGGTCGATGCCGGCCCGTTCCAGGGCCTCCCAGCCCACCTCCAGCAGCAGCCGCTGCTGGGGGTCCATGGCGAGCGCCTCGCGCGGGCTGATGCCGAAGAACGGCGCGTCGAAGTCGCCCGGCGCCTGCAGGAAGCCGCCGCGGCCGGTGGCGGTGGTACCGGCCTCGGTGCCGTCGCCGCCCAGCAGGCGGTCCAGGTCCCAGCCGCGGTCGGTGGGGAACTCCCCCACGGCGTCGCGGCCTTCGGCGACGAGGCGCCACAGGTCCTCCGGGGAGGCGATCCCGCCGGGGTAGCGGCAGCCCATGCCGACCACGGCCACCGGGTCGTCGTCGTGGCGCGCGGCGGGCGCCGCCGTACCGGTGCCGGCGGGGCCGCGGTCGAACAGCTCCCCGTCGAGCAGGTCCGCAACCGCGGCGGGCGTCGGATGGTCGAAGGCGAGGGTGACCGGCAGCCGCAGCCCGGTACGGGCGGCCAGCCGGTCGCGGAGCACGACCGCGGTGAGCGAGGTGAGTCCGAGCCGGGTGAAGGCCAGCCCGGCGTCCAGCCGTTCCGGCCCGTCGAGGCCGAGCACCCGGGCGGCCTCGGTGCGCACCAGCGCGATGAGGGCACGGCGGCGGGCCCGGGCGGGCAGGGCGTGCAAGCCGGCGCGCAGCCCGGCGGGGTCCGCGGTGTCGCCGGCCGCGGGGGCGGGCCGGTTCAGCAGCGTCCTGAGCCGGTCGGCGGCGGCCGAGCGGGGCGCCCACGGGTCGGCGCGCAGGGCGAGCACCGGGTACGGCAGGGCCCGGGCGGCGTCGAAGGCGTCGGCGGTCTGCCGGTCGGTGAGGGGGGCCGTGCCGGGCAGCGGGGCAGGGCCGTGTCCGAGGTGGCCGGCGTGGTCCGCCGCGTGCGCGAGGGCGGCCGCGTAGGCGCCCGCGGCCGCGGCGACGGGCCGGCCGGGGTGGCGCAGGGGGTCGTCGTGGGTGCCGCAGAGGGTGAGCCGGGTGCCGGTGGCGCGGGTCAGGGCCAGCAGGTGGTGTGCGGCGGTCGCGTCGCTCGGGCGGGAGACCGGGTGGACGACGGTGTCGAAGGCGCGGTCCGGGCCGAGGGCGGCGAGCAGGGCCGCGGCGCCCTCGGCGGTGTCCGCGCGTGCGGTGCGCACCGACACCGTGGCCCCCAGGGCCCTGAGGCCGGCGGCGAGGGGCTCGGCGGCCGTCGCGTCGGCGGCGGCCAGCACGACGGTCCGGACGCCGTGCCCGGCCACCAGGTGGGTGGCGAGGACACGGGCGAGGTCGGTTCCGGCGCCGGTGACGAGCGCGCTGCCGCCGGGGGCGGGGGCGGCGAGTGCGGCCGGTGCGGGTACGCGGGCGAGGCGCGGCACGAGGACGTCACCGCCGCGCACGACGAAGTCGGTCTCCTCGTCGGGGGCGCCGAGCACCGCGCCCCACGCCTCGGCGGAGCCGCCGGAGCCGTCGGTGCCGAGGTCGACCAGCAGCGTGGGTCCCGTGCGCCGCGCCCGCATCCAGGCCCGCGCGGCGGCGGCACCGGGCCGGACGGCGTCCCCGTCCCGGACGGCCACGGCACCGCGGGTGCAGAACACCAGGCGCCCGTCGAGCCCGGCCGCCCCCAGCAGGTCACGGATGCCGGCGGGGCCGGGCACGTCGGGGAGCTGGGGGGAGCGGCCGGCCGGCGGCATCGTGACGACGTAGCCGTCGTACGGGCCCGTGCGCCGGGCCGTGTCGAGGTCGGGGACGGGGTGGGGGGTGGCGCCGTGGCGGTGGACGGCCTCGGTGAGGGAGTCGGGGTGGGGTCCGATCAGGGCCCAGCGTCGCGGGGACGCGGGGGCGGCCGGGGCGGGCGGCTCCCAGGGCACCCATTCCGTGTGCCACAGGTGCTCGTGGTGCCCGGTGGCGACGGCGCGCAGGCGGGCCGGTGTGTCGCGCAGCCGGCGGCGGCTGACCTTGCCCGACCCGGTCACCGGCAGGGCCGCCGTCTCGTACAGCCCGGCCGGCACCTTGAAGTAGCTGAGCCGTTCCCGGCAGGCCGCGAGCGCCTCGGCGGGCGACCAGCCGTCGGTCTCCGGGACCACGTACGCGACCGGGACCTCCCCGGCCACCGGGTCGGGACGGCCGGTCGCGGCCGCGTCCCGGATGCCGGGCACCTCGCGCAGCACCGCCTCGATCTCGCCGGGGTGGATGTTCTCACCGGCGCGGATGATCAGTTCCTTGACCCGTCCGGTGATGGCCAGGCGGCCCTCGGCGTCGCGCCGGGCCAGGTCGCCGGTGCGGTACCAGCCGTCGCGCAGCGCCTCCGCCGTGACCTCGGGCAGGCCGTGGTAACCCAGCATCAGCGCCGGGCTCTTGACCAGCACCTCGCCCTCCTCGCCCGCCGCCGCGTCCCGCCCGGTGCGCGGGTCGGTCAGCCGCAGCTCGATGCCGGGCACCGGCGTGCCGCAGGTGCCGGGCGGGCGCGGGGCGTCGGGGCGGCTGATGGTGATGGCCCCGCAGGTCTCGGTGCTGCCGTAGCTGTCCACGAGGGGCGTGCCGAGCATCTCCTCGACGGCGGCGGCCAGTTCGGGCCCGGTGGCCGCCCCGGTGACCAGGCACACCCGTGGCCGGGGGACCGTACCGCCGCTCTCCCGCAGGGCGTCGAGCAGCTGGGCGTACATGGCGGGCACCCCGAGGAGCATGGTGTACGGCTCCGCGCGCAGCGCCTCCAGCACGTCCCGGGCGCCGAAGCCGGGCAGGATGCGCGCGCCGGCGCCGCTGACGGTCACGCCCAGCACGCACAGGATGTGCGCCAGGCTGTGGAACAGCGGCAGCGGCCACAGCAGCCGGTCGTCCGGGCCGAGCCCCAGCACGCCCTGGTACGCGGTGTGCACGGACCACAGGCAGCCGGCCTGGTGGGAGACGACGCCCTTGGCGGCACCGGTGGTGCCGGAGGTGTAGAGGATCCAGGCGGGTTCGTACAGGCCGAGGTCGTCGCGGGGCCCCTGGTCCGGCTCCGTGCCGGCGAGGTCCTCGAAGGCGAGGGTGCCGGGTCCGGTGCCGTCCGCGAGGACGACGAGGAGGCCCGGACGCCGCTCCCGCGCCCGTTCGACCTGGGCGAGGTGGGTGACGTCGGTGAGGACGGCGCGGGCCCCGCTGTCGTCGAGCTGGTGGGCGAGTTCGGCGTCGGAGCACTGCGGGTTGACGGGGACGCCGACGGCGGCGGCGCGGGTGACGGCGAGGTAGCTCTCGACGGTGGTGACGCTGTTGCCGAGCAGGATCGCGACCCGGTCGCCGCGTCCGACGCCGTGCGCGGCGAGATGGCCGGCCACCCGTCCGGTGCGTGCGGCGAGTCCGGCGTAGGTCACCTGCCGCCGTTCGTCGGCGAACGCGACCTTGTCGGGACATTCACGTGCGTGCCTGCGCAGCGTTTCGGAAAGTGGCCGGATGTCTTCGACGTGCGTCACTCGTACGCTCCTGCCTGCTGGGGGGTTCCACCGTCGGCGCGGCACCGGGATGATCGGGCGGTGCCGTGTCGCCCGCTCGCCCAGGCCGTTCTCGGCGAGCACACCTGGCGTAACGCTAGAAAGGGCCGGGCAGCGGCTACAACCCCTGTTCCTTCCCTTAATCCAGGCCGCGCCGGGATTTCCCAAGACGGTCTCCAGACGCCGTGCAGAAGGCGTTCAGCCCAAGTCGTCGAACCTGACTGGGTCCAGCCAACGCAGTGCCGCACGGGGCCGCCTCAGCGGACGTCGGCACGTTTCGGATCGGGAAGGTCGCGCATGCCGTCCACTCTCACCGGCATACCCAATGAATTCGATGTCATCGTCATCGGTGGCGGGCCGGCGGGTGCCACCACCGCCGGTCTCCTCGCCAAGCGTGGGCACAAAGTCGCCGTCCTGGACCGTGAGCGTTTTCCCCGCTATCACGTCGGTGAATCGCTCATCCCGGTCGTCATGGCGCCCATGGAGGAAATGGGCCTGACCGAGCGGATGGAACAGCGCGGTTTCGAGCGCAAGTACGGCGGCACGTTCGTCTGGGGCAACGAGCAGGCGGCCTGGGACTTCTCCTTCGTCGACGGCGGCGACTATCCGTTCGCGTACCACACGCGCCGGGCCGACCTGGACGCGCTGATCCTGGACCGGGCGCGGGAGCTCGGGGCGTTCGTCGTGGAGGACGCCACCGTGAAGGAGCCGGTCGAGGAGGACGGCCGGGTCACCGGTGTCCGCTTCTCGGTGCGCGGCGGCAAGGAGACGTACGAGCTCAGGGCCACGATGGTGGTGGACGCCTCGGGCCAGGCCCGGGTGCTCACCCGCCGCTACTCGGAGATCACCTGGCACGAGAAGCTGCGCAACGTCGCGGTGTGGACGTACTTCGACAACTGCGAGCGCCTGCCCGGCGACCAGTACACGAACATTCTGATCGAGGGAATCGAGAACGGCTGGTTCTGGGGAATTCCGCTCGACAAGGGGACGGTCAGCGTCGGTTTCGTCACTCCGGCGTCGGTGGCCGGCGAATCCGACCAGAATCTGGAGCAGTTGTTCCGGGACGAGGTGGAGAAGACCACCAAACTGAAGCACATGCTGCGCGACGCCCGTCAGTCGGCGGGATTCCGCAGCGCCCGCGACTGGTCGTACACGAGCCACACCGTCCATGGAAAGGGCTGGGCGGCCGTAGGTGACGCGGCGGCATTCGTCGACCCGCTGATCTCCACGGGTGTGGCGCTGGCGACGACGGCGGGCAGCATTCTGTCCCGGGTCCTCGACAAGGTGCTGCAGCACCCGGAGATCGAGGAAGCGGCGCTCGACCGCTATGCGACCGCCTACCGGAACTTCTTCGACGAGGTCCGTTCGTTCGTGGAGCAGTTCTACGACCGGACGCTGAAGAAGGAGGACTACCACAAGATGGCCCAGCGGATCATCGACCCGGAGGGCAAGAACACTCCGGCCAACGATTTCGTCACCCTGCTGGGCGGTCTGCGCGGAAAGCACCTCGCGCTGAACATCACCGTCGACGACCTCGTCGAGGACGCCCTCTCCGTCACCGCCCAGGGCTGAACCGCCCCCGGCCGAGCGTCAAGGGAAGGACAATCTGGTGGCAGGCAAGAACACCGCAACCGCCTCCGCGAAGACGGACCGCTACGACGTGGCGATCCTCGGCAGCGGTATGGCCGGGGGCATGCTGGGCGCGGTACTGGCCCGCAACGGCGTCAAGGTGCTCATCCTCGACGCGGGCACCCACCCCCGGTTCGCGGTCGGCGAGTCGACCATCCCGTACACCTCGGGCATGGCGCGGCTGATCGCCAAGCGCTACGACGTGCCCGAGCTGAAGGCCCTGTCGAACTACCGGGGGACGATCGACGAGATCTCCCCGAACTGCGGTCAGAAGCAGAACTTCGGCTTCGTCTACCACCGCGAGGGGCGCCCGCAGGACCCGCAGGAGATCAACCAGCTGGTCGTGCCGATCGAACTGCGCACCGAGACGCATCTGTTCCGGCAGGACGTCGACGCCCACCTGTTCCACGTGGCGCTGAGTTACGGCGCCGAGGCGCGGCTGGCCACGCGGGTCACCGACATCGACGTCGACCCGGAGCAGGGCGCGCTGCTGCGCACGGACCAGGGCGAGGAGTTCCGGGCCGAGTACGTGGTGGACGGCAGCGGGTTCCGCTCGCCGCTGGCGGAGAAGTTCTCCCTGCGGGAGACGCCGACCCGGGCGCGGACGCACTCGCGCTGTCTGTTCACGCACATGATCGGGGTGCGGCCCTTCGACGACTCGCCGACCGCGCAGCCGCACGACCAGCCCAGCCCCTGGCACCACGGCACGCTGCACCACGTCTTCGACGGCGGCTGGCTGTGGGTGATCCCGTTCGACAACCACGACGCGGCGCGCAACCCGCTGTGCAGCGTGGGGCTCACCCTGGACCCGCGGAAGTACCCCAAGGACGGCACGCCGCCGGAGCGGGAGTTCGCCGAGTTCCTGAAGCGGTTCCCGCAGATCGCCTGGCAGTTCACCGAGGCGAAGGCGGTGCGGCCGTGGGTGTCCACGGGCCGGCTGCAGTACTCGTCGCACACGGTCGTCGGCGACCGGTACTGCCTGACGTCGCACGCGGCCGGTTTCATCGACGCGCTGTACTCGCGCGGGCTCGCCAACACCCTGGAGCTGGTCAACGCGTTGGGGTGGCGGCTGATCGCGGCCTCCCGGGACGGGGACTGGTCCAAGGAGCGGTTCGCGTTCGTGGAGGCGCTGCAGCAGGGGCTGTTCGACTTCCACGACGACCTGGTCTACAGCTCGTTCGTCGGCTTCGGGCACTACGAGCTGTGGAACGCGGTCAACCGGACGTGGATGCTCGGCACGATGAGCGGCAACATGATGGTCGAGGACGCGTACTACCGGTACAGCGAGAGCGGTGACCCGGACGTCTTCCTGGAGGCCGAGCGGTCGGGGTACCCCGGCTCACCGCTGCCGATCAGTGAGCCGTTCGTGCGGATGGGCACGCTGACCCGGGAGCTGTGCGTGGCCGTGGAGGAGGGCACGCTGGATCCGGGCGAGGCGGCGGCGCGGATCCACGACTACATCCGCAAGGACGTGGACTTCATCGCTCACGCGGACCGGTTCGGGCTGCCGGAGAACCGGTGCTTCCAGATGACGAAGGAGCGGATGGAGGCGGCCGAGGAGTGGTCCCGCACCCAGGCGCCCCCGGAGATCGGCAAGCGCATGCTGAACGCCAGCCGCGGCATGGAGCTGGCCAAGGAGTCGGAATCCGTCTCCGGCTCGGCGGAGAAGTACTGACCGCGCTCCCGGCGGACCTGCTCCGGCCGGCGGGAGGGTGGGCGGGCACCGCTGGTGCCGCCCGCCTCCCCCGGCCCCCGCGGGCTCGTCCGTGTTGTCCGTGACCGACGTGAGTGAGGAACCATGTCGCACCAGCGGAACGAAGCCGATCTGCGTCGGCTGATGGCCGGATTTCCCACCGGCGTCTCCATCGTGACGGCCATGGCGCCGGACGGTGTGCCCTGGGGGATGACCTGTACGTCGCTGTGCAGCGTCGCCCTCGATCCGCCGACCCTGCTGGTCTGTCTGCGCGGGGGCAGCCCCACGCTGCGGGCGGTGCTGGACAGCGGGTCGCTCGCCGTCAACCTGCTGCACGAGCACGGCCGGTCCGCCGCCGAGATGTTCGGCTCCGGGGACCCGGACCGGTTCGAGCGGGTCGCGTGGACGCCCGCGCCCGGCGGCGGCCCGCACCTGGTGGAGGCGGCCCACACCATCGCCGACTGCACGGTCACCGACGAACAGCCCGTCGGCGACCACACGGTGGTGATGACGGAGGTCACGCTCGTCACCGCGCTCCGCTCCCCCGTGCCCCTGCTGTACGGCATGCGCCGCTACGGCGCCTGGGCCGAGGACGCGGACAACCGGCTGCTCTCCTACGACTTCATCTCCTGACCCGCCGTTCCGCGTTCCGCCCCGCACGGAAGGAAAAGGAAGCGGAAGGCATGGACATCTCCACGATCGCCGCGTACCCGATGCCCGGCCCGTGCGCGCCCGTCGAGAACCGGGTCGGCTGGATCCCCGACGCGCAGCGGGCCGTTCTGCTCGTCATGACCATGCAGCACTACTTCCTGCGGCCCTACCCGCGCGACGCCTCCCCCCGCACCGACCTGCTGGCCAACTCGGCGGCGCTGGTCCGGGCCTGCCGCGAGCTGCGCGTCCCGGTCGTGCACACCGTGCAGCCGGGCACCCAGGCCCCGGGCGAGCGCGGCCTGCTCACGGACTTCTGGGGCAAGGGCCTCGACGACGCCCTGGACGACGTGGCGATCGTCGACGAGGTCGCCCCGGACGCGAGCGGCGCCGTGCTGTCCACCTGGCGGTACAGCGCCTTTCACGGCACCGACCTGGAGCGGCGCCTGCGCTCGCTGGGCCGTGACCAGCTCGTCATCTGCGGCGTCTACGCGCACCTGGGCTGCACGACGACCGCGGTGGACGCCTTCAGCCGCAACGTCGAGGCGTTCCTCGCGGCCGACGCGGTCGCCGGCCTCAGCGCGCACCAGCACCGGGCGGCGCTCGACTGGGCGGCGTCCTGCTGCGCCGTCGTACGGCACACCCGGGAGCTGACCGGGGCGCTGCGGGCGTCCGCCGGCCGGCCGCCCACGCGGGACCCGGGGGCGTGACGGCAGCGGTTTCGCGCTCGACACGCGGGACCCCGCGGGCTACTATTTTTACATGTACAAAAACGCTTCGGGAGAGGAGCGCGCCGTCAGCTCCGGCGGTGTGCTCCTGACGGTCTCTGTCGCTCAACTCATGGTCTCGCTCGACGTTTCCGTGGTGAACGTCGCTCTGCCGTCCATCAAGTCGGCACTCGGATTCGACGATGCGGGACTCTCCTGGGTGGTCAACGCGTACACCCTCACCTTCGGCGGCCTGCTGCTGCTGGGCGGCCGGGCGGCCGACCGGTTCGGCCGCAAGCCCCTGCTGACCATCGGACTGGTGCTGTTCGGTCTCACCTCCCTGCTCGGCGGCCTGGCCCAGACCCCGGGCGAACTGATCGCCGCGCGCGCCGTCCAGGGCGTCGGCGCGGCCCTGATCGCGCCGGCCGCGCTCGCGGTGCTCACGACCAGCTTCCCCGCCGGCCCCCAGCGCGGCCGGGCACTCGGCGTGTACAGCGCGGTCACGGCGGGCGGCGCCGCCGTCGGCGTCGTGGTGGGCGGCCTGCTCACCGAATACGTCAACTGGCGCTGGGTCATGCTGGTGAACGTGCCGATGGCGCTGATCGGCGTCTGGCTGGCGAGCCGTCACGTGGCGGCGGCCGGCGCGGGAGACACCGCGCGCAAGCTGGACGTGGTCGGCGCGGTGCTGGCCACCGCGGGCACCTCGCTGCTGGTGTTCGCCCTGGTCAGGACCGATACCGAGCCGTGGGGTTCGGCGCAGACCATCGGCTCGCTCATCGCCGCGGCCGTGCTGCTGGTGGCCTTCTTCGGCTACGAGGGCACCGGGTCGAGGGAACCGCTGCTGCGGCTCGGCCTGCTCGCCAACCGGTCGGTGTCGGCGTCCAACATCTACATGATGATGGTCTCCGTCAACATCTTCACGTCCTTCTACTTCGCCTCCCTCTACCTCCAGCAGGTCCTCGGGATGAGCGCGCTCAAGGCGGGCCTGGCCTTCCTGCCGTTCTGTCTCGGCCTGGTCGCCGGATGCCTGTACGCGGTGCGGCTGATCGCCCGCTTCGGCGCCCGGAACCTGCTGATCGTGGGCGGGATCGTCGGCGCGCTCGGCATGATGTGGTTCAGCCGGATCAGCGCCGGCGGGTCGTTCGCCGTGGACGTCCTCGGCCCCATGCTGGTGACCAGCATCGGCGTCGGCCCGCTGCTCGTGCCGCTCGCCGGCGCCGCGACCGGCGGGGTGGCACCCAACGAGGCCGGCATGGCGTCGGGTCTGCTCAACTCCGCGCGCCAGCTGGGCGGCAGCATCGGTCTCGCGGCGATGAGCACCGTCGCCGCCACGGCCACGTCGCACGCGTCCGCGTCGGACTCGCCGGCCGAACGGCTCACCTCCGGCTACGGCATGGTGTTCGCGGTCAACAGCGCCCTGCTGGTGGTCGCCGTGCTCGTCGCGGTGTTCGTCCTGCCGCGCAGGGCGGCGGGCCCCGGCCCCGGTCCGGCCCCCGCGGGCGCCCCCGGCCGGCCGCAGGGCCGTACGGCCGCCCCCGCCGGGCCCCGGCCCGACCTGCTGAACGAGGAGGGTCCGCGGGCGGAGACCGGAGGACGCGGTTGACCTGTCAGCCCCGCAACGGGCCGGCCGCCACCGGCCCGCAGGGGAACCGGCCGGGCACCCTCACCCGCACCTGCGGCCCTCGACACCACCACCACGACCACGACCACACCCGCACCCGCACCCGCACCTGCGTCCTGCGGCGCACCCGCCCGAGCCGGTGCCCCGGTCCGGCGGCCGGAGAGAACATATAGCCATTCTTCAGATGATCTCCCCCAGACTGAGGCAGTCACGGACGTCTGGGGGAGTTTCCATGTGCACCGGGCGGCCGAGAGCGCAGGGGCCCGAGGAGGTGCACTCGCATGATGCTGGTGGAACGGGACCGACACCTCACGCAGTTGTCCGGCCTGCTGGAGGACTGTCTGCACGGGGCCGGAAGTGTCGTGGTCGTACGGGGGCCCGTGGCCGTCGGCAAGACGGAGCTGCTGCACACGTTCGCCGAGCGGGTGGCCGGTCCCCGGGTGCGGTTTCTGTCCGCCGCCGCGGCGCCGGCCGAGCAGCACCTTGCGCTGGGGCTCGTCGGCCAGCTGCTGCACGGCGCCGACCCCGGCTGCCCCGAGCGGGCCGAGGCCGCCCTCGGAGCCGGGGTCCGGGCGGACGGCCGGGCCGGGCCGCGCGTCCCGCAGGAGGTCGCCCGGGTCCTGCTCGACATGAGCGCCGACCAGCCGCTGCTGATCGGCGTGGACGACGTGTACCACGCGGACCCCGACTCGCTGCAGTGCCTGCTGTTCCTGGCCCGGCGGCTGCGCCGGTCGCGGATCATGCTGGTCCTCACCGACCAGGACCGCTCCGGTTCGGGCCGCCCCGGCCCGCACACCGAGCTGTCCCGCCACCCCTACGGTCACCAGATCAGGCTCGACCCGCTGACCTGCGACGGCGTCGCGGCGCTGCTGGCGCAGGAGTTGGACGCGCACGCGGCGCACAGCCTCGCCGCCGCCGCGGCGGCCGTCACCCGGGGCAACCCGTTGCTCGTACGCGCGCTGGCCGCGGACTGGGAGGCGGCGGCCCGGACCCCGGGCCGGGAGCCGCCGCGCGAGCTCGTGGTGCACCACCGCTTCGCCGAGCGCGTGGTCACCTGCCTGCACCGCCTCGAACCCGGCGCGCTGACGGTGGCGCGGGCGGTGGCCGTGCTCGGCGAGCCGTCCGGCGCGGACCCGGTGGCCCGGCTGAGCGGGCTCGGCCGGGTGGAGACCGGCGCGCTGCTGGAACTGCTCGACGAGGCGGGCGTCCTGACGCGCGGACGGTACCGGCATCCGGTCGCGCGGGCCGCGGTGCTGCGGGACCTGGCCGCCCGCGAGCGCGTCGACTGGCACCGGCGCGCCGCCCGGCTGCTGCACGCCGACGGCGGCCGCCCCACCGCGATCGCGGACCATCTCCTGGCCGCCGGATCGGCCGACGAGCCGTGGGCGTCGGCGGTGCTGCAGGAGTCCGCCGCCAGCGCGACCGCCGGGGGTGAGCTGGACTTCGCGCTGGACTGCCTGGAGCTGGCCCACACCCTCGCCGACGACGAGCAGGAGCGGGCGATGAGCCGGGCGGTGCTCGCCGAGGCCGAGTGGCGGATCGACCCCGCCCGCGCCGTCCGCCACCTGGGTCAGCTCACCGACGCGGGGCAGCGGGGCCTGCTGCCGGGCCGTCACGCGCTCGCCACGCTCGAATACCTCCTCTGGCACGGCCGCCCGGACGAGGCGGCCACCGCGCTGACCCGCATCGCCGCGGCACACGACGCCTGCGACGCACCGGCCGGGGACACGGGGGCCGGCGCCGGCCTCGATGCCGGTGCCGGTCCGGGTTCCGGTGCCGGTCCGGGTACCGGTGGCGGTCCCGGTTCCGGTGCCGACCCGGTGGCGCTGGGGCTCCCCGCCTTCGTCGGCCCCGCCGAACTGGACGACGTACGCGCCTGTCTGGAGCTGTGCTACCCGGGCCGGCGGCGGTCTGCGGACACCGGCGCGGGTGCCGTCGGTCCTTCGCTCGTGCGGGCCGCGCTGGACGCCGTACGCGGGGTGGGCGGTGCCGTGGGGGAACACGTCTGGCAGGGGCTGCGCCCCCGGGTGCCGCTGTCCCGGCTGGCGCTGGGGCTGCTGGCGCTCGCCCGGCCCGAGCGGCTGCTGCGGGACGCGCCGTGGTGTCTGCCGCTGCTGGAGGACGCGGCCGGCTCCGACGAGCCGCACTGGCCGGGCCTGCTGACCGCGGCCCGCGCCGACGCCGCGCTGCTGCGCGGTGATCTGCCGGCCGCCGCCGGCCTCGCCTCCGCCGCGCTGAGCGAGCACTCCCGGTCGAGCTGGGGCGTCCTGATCGGGGCTCCGCTGGCCTGCCTGCTCACGGTCGCGGTGGAGACGGGCCGCTTCGAGGAGGCGGCGGCGCAGCTGGCGATGCCGGTGCCGGGCGCGCTGCTCCAGACCCCGTTCGGGCTGCGGTACCTGCTCGCCCGGGGCCACTACCACCTGGCGGTCGACCGGCCCTACGCGGCGCTGAGCGACTTCCAGACCTGCGGTCAGCTGCTGCGGGAGTGGGCCGACGACGGCCCCTGGCAGCTGCCCTGGCGGATCGACGCGGCGCAGGCCCTGCTGCGCCTGGGCCGCCGTGCCGAGGCCCACACGCTCCTCGGCGAACAGCTCGACGGGCCGGCCGCGGACGATCCGGTGACGCTGGGCCGGGCCCTGCGGCAGCTGGCCGCGGCCGTGGAGCCGCACGAGCGGCCGGCGCTGCTCGGCGACGCGGTGGAGGCGCTGCAGACGGGCGGTGACCGGCTCGAACTCGCCCACGCCCTCGCGGACCTGGCCCTCGCCCACCACGCGGTCGGTGACTCCCGGCGGGCCAGGCCCGCCCTGCGCCGGGCCTGGCGGGCGGCCCGGGAGTGCCATGCGGACCGGCTCGTGAAGAGCCTGCTGCCCGGGCTGCCGGACCGGGGCCCGGGCCCGGCCGGCGGTGGCCCGGCCGCGCTCGACGAGGAGCGCGCGGCGGACCTCAGCGCGGCCGAGTACCGGGTGGGCAGTCTCGCCGCGCAGGGACACAGCAACCGGCAGATAGCCCAGCGGCTGTGCATCACGGTCAGCACCGTGGAACAGCATCTGACCCAGGTGTACCGGAAACTCGGGGTGCGCAGCCGCACCGATCTCCCGGTCTTCCTGCAAGTCGACGACACACGCACCATAATGCTTCCCGACCCGGCGACGACCCCCTGATTTCCACCCCCTATTCCCCCTACCGATTGCGGTGAGCGCACTCACAGCGGTCGGGGATGCCGTCCGCCGCAATCGCTGAACTAGATTGCTGTCACGGCAATTTCCGCCGGCTCGGCGGACTGTTTTCTCCCGAACTCCCATGAACTCCTGTCCATCGGCGTGGCATTTCGCCGGAGAGTACCAAGGGGCGGTCAGAGATGATCCTGGACGAAGAGATGACACGGCCGGACACCGCCGGCCGGACGGACGGCCCGTGGGCCGCCGGCCGGCGCGGGCCGGCCATTCTGGGCGTGGGTACCGCGAACCCGGAGGACTCCTACTCGCAAGCCGACCTCCTCGACATGTACGCGATCGAGGACCACCGGATCCGGTCGGTGTTCCTCAACAGCGCGATCGACCGCCGGTTCCTGACCGTGCCGCCGCCGGGCGCGGACGGCCGGCCCCGGCCGGAGACACAGGGCGAGCTGCTCGCCAAGCACAAGGCGCGCGGCACCGAACTGGGCGCTCGTGCGCTGCAGTCGTGCCTGAAGCGGATCGACGCGGCGGTCAGCGACATCGACTACCTGGTGTGCGTGTCGTCGACCGGCCTGCTCACCCCCGGCTTCAGCGCGCTGCTCATCCGTGAGCTGGGCATTCCCACCAGCTGCAGCCGGCTGGACATCGTGGGCATGGGCTGCAACGCGGGGCTGAACGCCCTCAACGCGACCACCGGCTGGGCGACGGCCAACCCCGGCAGGCTGGCGCTGATGGTCTGCGTCGAGGTCTGCTCCGCGGCGTACGTCTTCGACGGGACCATGCGCACGTCCGTCGTCAACAGCCTGTTCGGTGACGGCGCCGCCGCCGTCGCCGTGGCACACGGCACGGAGCGGCCCGGCCCGCAGGTGCTGAAGTACGCGAGCCGCATCGTGCCGGACGCCGTCGACGCGATGCGCTACGACTGGGACGACGAGCAGGGCAAGTTCAGCTTCTTCCTCGACCGTGACGTGCCCTACGTGGTGGGCGCACACGCCGAGGAGGTCATCGGCGACCTCCTGTCAGAAACGGGCGTGCGGCGCAGCGAGATCGCCCACTGGCTGATCCATTCCGGCGGGAAGAAGGTCATCGACTCGGTGGGGGTCAATCTCGGTCTCACCGGGTACGACGTGCGGCACACGACGAGTGTGCTGCGCGACTTCGGAAATCTCTCCAGCGGCTCCTTCCTCTTCTCCTACGAACGTCTGCTGGAGGAAGGCGTGGTGCGTCCGGGCGATTACGGCGTCCTCATGACGATGGGCCCGGGTTCGACCCTGGAAACGGCGCTCGTGCGCTACTGAGTCACCCTCCGTACCGCCCCTGCAATACGCACCGAATTCCCCATGTGCTCTTGAAGAATCGACGAACAGGACCCGGACATGGCTTCCTCGGACCTCGCGCAGGACCTCTCCCCCGACACCGCTCTCGACCTGGACTGCACGCGCCCGCTCGACGCCGGGCTGGTCGCCGACGTGAACGCGCTCTGCGAACGGCTGGAGGACGCCGAGGGGCGGCTGGTCGGCGTGATCCGGCTGCACGGCGCCCACGCGGCCCGTGACTGGCCCGGCCGGGTCGGCATCGACCTGGTGAGCCGCTGGGAGAAGGCCCTGCGCCGGCTGGAGCGGACCCGCGCCCCCCGGATCGTCACGGCCGAGGGCGTGTGCAGCGGCCCGGGCCTGGAGGTGCTCCTCACCGGTGACCACCGCATCGGCACCCCGGATCTGCGCATCGAGGTGCCGGTGAACGACGGCGGAGTCTGGGCGGGCATGGCGGTGCACCGGCTCACCCACCAGCTCGGCGGTGTCCACACCCGTCGGCTCGTCCTGTTCGGCGCCGAGGTGACGGCGCGCCGGGCGCTGGTGATCGGACTGATCGACCAGGTCACCGCCGATCCCGGGGCCGCCGCAGGGAAGCTCGCCGAGCGGCTCGACGGCCTGGAGCCGACGGAGCTCGCCATCCGCCGGCAGCTCGTGCACGACGCCGGGGCGACCGCCTTCGAGGACGCGCTCGGCCGTCATCTCGCCGCCTGTGACCGGTCGTTGCGCCGCACCCGCGGCGAGTTCGCGGACACCGTCCGATGACGGGCACCACCACCGTCCCCGAAGGAGGACCGACGATGACCGTCCGCACGCAGGACGCCGCCCAGCCGTGGCACACCCACACCCCGCTCTTCACCGGCTCGCTGCTCGCCGACGCGGGCGCCCTGATGGCGTACACCACGGGGGCGGAGAAACTGCTGGCGGACCTCCCGGTCAAGCCCGAGCGCAGCCCCGACCAGCAGCAGCTCGCCCAGGAGGTGACCGGTGAGCAGCGGCGGGTGCGCAGCGCGTTCCTGCGGCTGCACGCCGAGCGGGTCTACGAGGAGCTGACCGGCGGGCTGTGCGAGCAACGCGGCCTGTCGGAGCTGGTGTTCGCCGCCGCCGAGGCCTTCCCGGGCCTCACTCCGACCGAGTCGCAGATGGCGGCGGAGCGCGAACTCGCCCAGGCCGACAAGGACGGCCGGGAGATCGACCAGGGCATCTTCTTCCACGAGCTGCTGCGCGCCCCGCAGGCCGGCCCGCACCTGCTGGAGGCGATGCTGCGGCCCACGGCCCGCGCCCGTTCCCTGGCCGGCGAGTTCGCCCGTACCGGCACCCTGGAGCTGGGCACGGTCCGGCTGGAGCGGACCGGGCGGACGGCCCATCTGACGCTGTGCAACGGGCGGTTCCTGAACGCCGAGGACAACCGGCTCGTCGACGACCTGGAGACGGCCGTCGACCTCGCGCTGCTCGACGAACAGGTGCGCGTCGGGGTGCTGCGCGGCGGCAAGATGACCCATCCGCGCTACCAGGGGCGCCGGGTGTTCTGCGCCGGGATCAACCTGGTCGACCTGCACCAGGGCCGGATCTCGTACGTGGACTTCCTGCTGCGCCGCGAACTGGGCTACATCCGCAAGCTGATCCGGGGCGCGCGCGTGGACGACGGATGGCCCCGTCCCCTGGTGGAGAAGCCGTGGGTCGCCGCGGTGGACACGTTCGCCATCGGCGGCGGCATGCAGTTGCTGTTCGCCGTGGACCACGTCGTCGCCGCCGCCGACTCCTACCTCAGCCTGCCGGCCGCCCAGGAGGGCATCGTGCCCGGCATGGCGAACCTGCGGCTGACCAGTCTCGCGGGCGCGCGGCTTTCCCGTCAGGTCATTCTGTCCGGCCGCAAGCTGTGGGCGCACGAGCCCGAGACCGGGCTGATCTGCGACGAGATCGTCGACCCGAACATGATGGACGCCGCCGTCGAGGCGGCGGCGACGCGGCTCGCCTCCCCGGCCGTGGTGGCCAACCGCCACATGATCAACCTGGCGGAGGAGCCGCCGGAGCACTTTCGCGCGTACGCCGCCGAGTTCGCGATGGAGCAGGCGCTGCGGCTGTACAGCCCGGACGTCATCGACAAGGTCAGCCGGTTCAGCGCGGGGGCGTCGGTGGCCCGGCGGACGGGAGAGCCGTCGTGAGGCCGGTCGAGGCGATGCTGGAGATCCTGCGCGACGAAGGCGTCACGAAGGTCTTCGGCAACCCCGGCACCACCGAGCTGCCCTTCGTGGAGGCGGTCGCCCGGGAGCCCGGCATGGCGTACGTGCTCGGGGTGCAGGAGGCGTCGGTGGTGGCGATGGCCGACGGTTACGCGCGCGCCACCGGGCGTCCCGCCTTCGTGAGCCTGCACGTGGCCGCGGGGCTGGCCAACGGCCTCGTCGGCCTGCTCAACGCGAGCCGGTCACGGACGCCCCTGGTGGTCACCGCGGGCCAGCAGGACCGCCGGCACCTGGCGCAGGACCCGATGCTCTCGGGCGACCTCGTCGGGCTCGCGCGGGCGGCGGTGAAGCACACCTTCGACGTCCAGCACGCGCACGATCTGCCGGGCATGCTGCGCCGGGCGTTCGCCCTGGCCGTGCAGCCGCCGGCGGGCCCGGTGTTCCTGTCGATACCCATGGACCTGCTGGACGAGGAGACCCCGCTCGGCCCGCCCCCGCCGAAGTCCGTGGTGTACGGGGCGGGCCCGGCGGCCGGCTGGCCCGAGGCCGCGGAGCGGCTGGCCGCGGCGCGCCGCCCGGCGATCGTGGCCGGGGACGGGGTGGGCCGGGAGGGGGGCGTGGCGGAGCTGGTCGCGGTCGCGGAGGCGACCGGGGCGACGGTCTTCCACCAGCCGATGCACGACGGCGTCGACTTCCCCACCGTCCATCCGCTGTACGCGGGCATGCTCGACGCCCGCTACTCGGCGATCCGCGCCGCCCTCGACGGGCACGACGTGGTGCTCATCGCGGGCACCCACGCGTTCATGGCCCACCACTACGAGCCCGGGTCGCCGATCCCCGAGGGCACCGAGGTGCTCCAGCTGGACAGCGACCCCGGCGAGCCGGGACGCACGTTCCCCGTGGCGGTGGGGCTGGTCGGCGGGGTGCGGACCACGCTGGACGCGCTGGCGACCCAGCTCGCCGGGAAGGTGCCTCAGGCCGCGGACCGGATCGCGGAGGCGGGCCGCCGGCACGAGGCCGCGCGCACCGAGGTCCGGCAGCGGGCGCTGGCCGCTCACGGCGCCGCCCCGATGGATCCGCTGGCCGCCGTGCACGCCGTGGTGGCCGGGCTGCCCGAGCACGCCGTCGTCGTGGAGGAGGCGATCACCAGCGGGCTGCTGCTGCGTCAGGTGCTGCCGCTGCGGCGGCCCCGCTCCTACGTGCACACCGTGGGCGGCGGTCTCGGGCACGGCATCGGCGCGGCCGTCGGCTCCCGGCTGGGCGATCCGAGCCGCCCGGTGGTCGCCGTACTCGGCGACGGCTGCACGCTGTTCGGGCTGCAGGGGCTGTGGAGCGCGGCGCACTACGGGGTGCCGGTCACGTTCGTCGTGATGAACAACGGCGAGTACCGGACGCTGAAGGAGACGGTCGTACGGCGGCACCGGCACCGGACCGGCGGCGGGGGCGCGCTGCGCCTCACCCCGCCCCGGATCGACCTCACGCCCGCCGCGGCGCTGCTGGGCGTTCCGACGGGGCCCGCCGCGGCGGCCGCGGGCGCGCTGGATCTCACGCCGCCCGACCTGGACTTCACCCGGGTCGCCGCGTTCTTCGGCATCACCGCGGTGCGTGCCGCGACGGCCGGCGAGCTGACCGAGGAGGTCGCCCGGGCGGCGGCGGGCACCCGGCCGGTCCTCATCGACGTGCCCGTGACGGGCCATGCCGACGGCGGCTGACGGGACACCGCCCGCGCACACCGGCACCACCAGGACACCAGCAGGACACCGCAGGGCGACGACAGGGAGGAAGAAGGCATGACCAGTCTGCTCGACGCGGGCACGCTCACCGGAGCACCGCCCGACGGCGACGGCGGCACCGGCGGCCGGACCGTCGACGTCCTCGAACCCGCCACGGGAAAGACGCTCGCCACGGTCGCGGTCGCCGACGCAGCGGCCGTCGCCCGGGCCGTGGCGGGAGCCGCGCGGGCCCAGCCGGGCTGGGCCGGCACGGCCGCCGCCGGACGGGCCGCCGTACTGCGCCGGGCGGCGACGGCCCTGGAGGAGCACCGGGCCGAGGTGGCCGAGTGGCTGGTGCGCGAGGGCGGAGCCGTACCGGCGAAGGCGGACGGCGAGATCGCGGACGCGGTGGAGGAGCTGTTCCAGGCGTCCGCGCTGCCCACGCAGCCGCACGGCCAGGTGCTGCCGTCGGAGCCGGACCGCTCGAGCGTGGCCCGCCGGGTGCCGCTGGGCGTGGTGGGCGTGATCAGCCCGTGGAACGTGCCGCTGCTGCTGGCGCTGCGGTCGGTGGCGCCCGCGCTGGCGCTCGGCAACGCGGTGGTCCTCAAGCCGGACGTACGGACGCCCGTGTCGGGGGGCCTGGTCGTCGCGCGGATCTTCGCGGAGGCCGGGCTGCCGCCGGGCGTGCTGCGGGTGGTGCCGGGCGACGCGGAGGCGGGGCGGGCGCTGACCGCCGATCCGGCCGTGGCGATGGTGTCGTTCACCGGGTCCACCGCCGTCGGCCGGGAGGTCGGCGAGGTCGCCGGGCGCGGCCTGAAGCGGGTGTCGCTGGAGCTGGGCGGCAACAACCCGCTGATCGTGCTCGACGACGCGGACCTGGAGTCCGCGGCGGCGGCAGGGGCGTTCGCGTCCTTCGTCCACCAAGGGCAGATCTGCATGGCGGCCGGGCGGCACATCGTGCACGCGTCGGTCGCGCGGGAGTACACGCGCCTGCTGACCGAGCGGGCCCGGCGGCTCACCGCCGGCAACCCGTGGACGGACCCGGTGGACCTCGGTCCGATGATCGACGCGGCGCAGCTGGAGCGCGTCCACCGGATCGTGGCCGACAGCGTCGCCGCGGGAGCCGGGCTGGCCTGCGGCGGGGAACCGGACGGGCCGTTCTATCCGGCGACCGTGCTCTCCGGCGTGACACCTGCGATGCCCGCCTTCACCGAGGAGATCTTCGGCCCGGTCGCGCCGGTCGTCGTGGTCCGGGACGACGAGGAGGCGGTGGCCGTCGCGAACGACACCGCCTACGGACTGTCGGCGGCGGTGCGCACCGGGTCCCTGGAGCGGGGGATGCTGCTGGCCGACCGGCTGCGGGCGGGGATGATCCACGTCAACGACCAGACGGTCAACCACCAGGCGGTCGTGCCGTTCGGCGGCTTCGGCGGCTCGGGCAACGGCAGCCGGCACGGCGCCCAGTACGGCTGGGACTCGTACACCCAGTGGCAGTGGATCACGGCCCGCGGCACCGCGCCGGCGGGGCGCCGGGAGTGACGGCGGCGCACGGGCGGAACCGAGCCCCGCTTCCCGGTGTCCGGGGGCGGGGCTCAAGGCTGTGACCGGGGAGGGAGGTCAGGACGTGACGAGACGGCCGGGCCGGACCGGTTCCGCTGCGGCCAGGGGAGTACGGCCCAGGATCTCCAGGAGACCGTCCGGGCTCCAGCGGCCGCCGTACCCGGAGCTCAGGAAGGGGCCGCCGCCACCGGCCTGCCAGGTGTCGCCGAGCACGTCGAACGGCAGGTTCCGCCCCCGTGCGCACACCTCCCCCACCTCGCCGGGCCGCCGGATCTCCCCCACCTCGCCGGGCCGCCGGATCTCCCCCAGCACGCCCCGCAGGCTCAGCCGCACGCCCGGTGCCGGGGTGAGGAGCGTGCCCGGGTCCGCGGGCGCGTCCCCGTCGGAGAGATGCGTGCTCACCGCCCACGGCAGCACGCTCCCGGCGGGCGCGAACTCCGCGCGCAGTGCGGTGGCCGGCAGCAGCTCGGTGTGCCGGGTCAGGAGAGCGGGCGGGCACGGCGCTCCGACGAGCAGCACCGTGCGGGGCCGGGGTCCCGGGGGTGCCGTCGCGAGGACGTCGAGGACGCCGGCGTACGCGCCCGTCTCGCACACCAGCACGCCGGGCCCCGGAACGGCGGCCGGGTCCGGCTGGACGTGCAGGGTGCCCGCGGAGCCGAGGACCCACCAGAGCGCGGACAGCGCGGCCGGTCCGGTGGGGCGTTCGACGACCGTGACGAGGGGGCCGCAGGGGCCGGTCCGGGCGGAGCGGGCGGCCATCGCGAGGTACCAGGCCCGGTGGTCGACGAGGTGGGCCGCGGGGCGGGCGCCGTCCTCGGGGGCGGGCAGCAGATAGGCGGGCTCGGTGGGCGCGGAGCGGGGCAGCGAGCGGTCCACCGGCCAGGCGGCGATCTGCCTCCACGCCTGCGGGTCGTCCAGCGCCAGCGGGCGTGGGCCGCCGTCGCCGGCCCACGCCCGCTGCGTGGCGAGGCCGCACAGCACCACGTCGGCGCCGCTGACGGAGGCGGCCTCCCGGAGCCGGTCGGCCGGCGCGTCGGCGTGCACCGGAACGCACACGCCTCCGGCCTTCAGGACCGCCAACTGGGCCACCAGGGCGTGCCGGTGGTCCGCGCAGTGCACGAGGACGGGGTCGCCGAGCTGGACGCCGGTGCGCAGCAGGGCCGTGCCGAGCCGGGTGGACAGGTCGTCGGCGGTGCCGTACGCGAGGGTGTGCGGGCCTTCCCGGACGAGCACGGCCCGGGGCCGGCGCCGCGCCGCACGGCTGAACAGCCCGTCGAGCGTCCGAGCCGCCGCACCCGCCGCGTCGTTCCGGCATCGGAGCGGGGCGGGACGGCCGGGGGTGCGAAGGTCGACCGGGGACATCGCGGTGCTCCTTCTGAGACGAGGCAGGTGGGACGCCGGGACCGGAAGGGGGACGTCCCCGGCCCGGCTACGGCTGCCGGGCGGTGGAGGCGACCGGTTCGCGTGGGGCCGGGTCCGGGACGATGACCGGCTTCGCGTACGTGCGGATCAGGAGGGGGCCCGTCATCGCCGTGGTGACCAGGGCCATGACCACCAGCAGGGAGTACAGGTCGCCGTCGAGGAGCCCGGACTGCAGGCCCACGCCGAGGATGACCAGTTCGGTCAGGCCGCGGGTGTTCATCAGGGCGGCGAGTGCCGCGGACGGGCGGCCCGGCAGTCCGGTGAGCCGCGCGGCGAGGTACGTGCCGCCGAACTTGCCCGCCACCGCGACCACCATGACGGCGCCCAGCTCGGCGGTCTGCGCCCAGCCGAACCCGCGCAGGTCCACCTTCAGGCCCGCCACCACGAAGTACACGGGCAGCAGGACCGACGTCACGGTCCGCGTGTGCTGCATCAGATCACCGCGCAGCCGCTCCGACCTGTCGTTGGGCACGATCACCCCGAACAGGAAGGCGCCGAAGATGTAGTGCATGCCCATGGCCTCGGTCGCGGCGCCGCACAGCAGCGCCCCGATCAGCATCTGCGCCGACCACCACGGTGTGCGCGCGGCGCTTCCGTCGCCGCGCCGCAGCCGCATCTTCAGCCACGGTCGTACCGCGAACACGAGCGCCAGGGCGAACGGCACCATCAGCGCCACCCGCCACGCCCCGCCCCCGGCGCCGAGGGACGCCTGCACGCCGGCCAGCGCCGTCCAGGCGACGATGTCGACGATCGCGGCGGTGGCCAGGGCGAGGCCGCCGAGCGGGGTCTTCGCCAGCTTCCGGTCGGTGAGGATCCGGGCCAGGACGGGGAAGGCGGTGACCGAGACGGCGAGCCCGATGAAGACCACGAACGCGGCCTTCTTGTCCGGGTCGTGACGGGTCAGCAGGAAGTAGCCGAGCCCGATGCCCAGCAGGAACGGCACCGCCGTGGAGCCCAGTCCGGCCGCCGCCGCGATCCGGCCCCGGCCGCGCAGCACCTGCCGTTCGATCTCCAGCCCGACGCCGAACATGAACAGCGCCACGCCGACGTTCGCCAGCGCGCCCAGCAGGGGCTGTATGTCCGCCGGGAACAGCGCCCTGGAGACCTTCCCGTCCAGCAGGGTCGGCCCGAGGAGCACGCCGGCGAGGATCTCGCCCACCACGGGCGGCTGACCGATCTTCGTCGCGAGGTGGCCGAGGCCCTGGGCGAGAACGAGGATCAAGGCCAGGTCGAAGAGGAAAAGGGCTACCTGATGGCTGGTCATACCTGATCTGCTCCGCTTCCTGTGCGCGGGAGGGGCGGGCGGCACCGCGACGCGGCCGGGCCCGTGCCCGACCACTCTCCAGAACCGGCCTACAGACCGTCTGAACGGTCTCTGGCCGGACGGCCGGAAGCCGGCCGAGAGCCTCGGCTCCTCGGCCGGCGCGTGCGCGGGCATGCCGGAGAGGTCCGCCGCGCGGTGCCGTGACGCACCGCGCGGCGGACCTCTTCGGGTGTGCCGCTACGCGATCGAGGCGACGCCGCGCAGGACGCGTGCGACGGCGGCGCTGCGGTCGGTCAGCGGTTCGCGTTCGGCGCACTCGGCCGCGTACAGCCGCATCAGTTCGTGCAGCCGGTAGGCGCCCGCGCCGACCCGGACCAGGAAGTGATGGCCGGCGAGCAGTTCCAGCTGGCCGGCCACGTCCGGCTCGTCCAGCCCGGTCAGGTCGGCCGCCGCGGAGACGGTGACCGGGCTGTCGCCGAACAGCCCGAGCAGCCGGAAGGTCCGGGCCGCCCCCTCGGGCAGTGCCTGGTAGGCCGTCTCGAACAGCGTGTGCAGGCTGATCGATCCGTCACCGCCCAGCCCGAGCCGGTCCATCCGGCCGTGTTCGGCGGCGAAGTGCTCGCCCAGGGACGACAGGGGGACGTCCCGGTTGGCGGCCAGCGTCTCGGCCATGATGCGCAGTTGCAGCGGCAGTCCCCGGGACAGTCCGACGAGCCGCCGCGCGACCGCCTCCTGGTGGCGCAGCCGGTCGCCGCTCAGGCAGCGCAGCAGCCACAGGGCGTCCTGGGTGCCGAGCGGGGTGAGCCGGAGCAGATGGGCGCCGTCGCGGACCGCCAGCCCGCCCAGACGCTGCCGGCCGGTGCTGAGCAGACAGCAGGTCGGGCCCGGTATGAGCGGACGTAACTGGTCGGCGCTGAGCACGTCGTCGAGCATCACGAGCATCCGCTTGCCGTGCAGCAGGCTGCGGTAGAGCGCGGCGCGGCCGGCCAGGTCGGCGGGCACCCGCGAGCTCTCCACGCCCAGGCTGCGCAGCACCTGCAGCAGGGCGTCGGAGGCGCTCAGCGAGCGGCCCTGCATGCTGGTCCCCTGGAGGTCGACGTAGAGCTGGCCGTCCGGGTAGTGCTCGCTGAGCTGGTGGGCCAGTTCCAGGGCGAAGGCGGTCTTGCCGACGCCGGCCGGGCCGTCGACGACCGCGACGGGTGTGGAGGCGCCCTGCCGGCCGTCGGTCAGCAGCCGCCGCAGCTGCGCCAGTTCCCGGGAGCGTCCGACGAACCCGCGGGGTACGGGCGGGAGTTCGGCGGGGCGAGGGGTCTCGGGCAGCACCAGCCCGGCGGCCGGGGAGGGCGGTGCGGGCTCGGCCGGCCGCCCGGGCTCCCTGACCGGTCCGATGGGGCGTCCGGCGAGTATCTGCTGGTGCAGGGTGCGCAGTTCGGCGCCCGGGTCGATGCCGAGTTCCTGGCGCAGCAGCCGCCGGGTCTGGGCGTACACGTCCAGGGCGTGGGCCTGCCGGCCGCAGCGGTAGAGGGCCGTCATCAGCAGCCACCGCAGCTTCTCCCGCAGCGGCTCCTCGGCCACCGCGCCGAGCAGCACGGTGACCGCCTCCACGGGGCGGTCCGCCTCCAGCATGTCGGCGGCCCATTCCTCGACGGCGGTCAGCCGCAGGTCCTGCAGCCGGGTGCGTTCCATGGCGGCGAAGGGGCCGGGCACGCCGGAGTGCGCCTCCCCGTGCCACAGGGACAGGGCGGACTCCGCGGTGCGCAGCGCCTCGGGCAGGTTCCCCGCCGCCCTCGCCTGCCGTGCCCGGGCGTGCCGGAGTCCGAAGAGAGTGGCGTCGACGGCGCCCGCGTCGGTCTGCAGCACGTAGCCGCCGGCCGCGGAGACCAGCAGGTCGCCGCTCTCGCGCCGGCTGCGCTGCGGTTCCAGGACCCGGCGCAGCCCGGCGACGTAGGTGTGGACGCCGTTGGCCGCGGTCTGCGGGATGTTCCCACCCCACACGGCGTCGATGATGTGCTCGACGCTCACCACGTCGCCCGCCCGGCTGGCGAGCAGGGCGAAGACGGCGCGCTGCTTGGGCGGTCCGAGGGCGACCTCGCGGTCGTGTCGCCAGGCCCTCACCGGTCCGAGCAGCTGTACGTGCAAAGGTTCCCCCGTGGTCGGCATCGCCTTGTTCCCTCCCTGGTGTCGTGGTCGTCGTCGTGGGTGTCGGCACGCGCGCCGGTGGTTCACCGGGGCGGCAGGCGTCAGGCGCCGAGGACGGCGTGGCCCGCCGCGGCCGGGGTCCGGGCGACCAGGCAGGCGGCGACGCACCGGAGCTTCTCCCTGGTCTCCTCCAGCTCCCGTTCGGGGAGGGACTGTTCCACGACGCCGGCGCCGGCCTGGAGCCAGGTCTCGCCGTCGCGGCGGAAGGCGCTGCGCAGGGCCAGCGCGGCGTCCATGGTGCCGTCGTGGGCGACGGTCATCACGGTGCCCGCGTACAGGCCGCGGGCGCGGGGTTCACAGGCGGCGATGGCGTCGTAGGCGGCGGGCTTGGGCACGCCGGAGGCGGTGACGGCGGGGAAGACGGCGGCGAAGGCGTCCCAGGGGCCGGCGTCCGCCGCCATGCGTCCCTCGACCTTGGAGGCGAGGTGCTGCACCGAGCCGCGTTCCTTGACGACCATGAACTCGGTGACGACGACGGAGTCCGGTGCGCAGGGTCCGGCGAGCTCCTCGACGGCGACCTTGACCGAGATGGCGTGCTCGTGGAGTTCCTTGGGGTCGGAGAGGAGGTGGTCCTTCAGCCGGCGGTTCCGCTCGGCGTCGCCGGTCAGGGCGCGGGTGCCGGCCAGCGGCTGGCTGGCGACGCGGCGGTCGGGTCCGACCTCGACGACGGTCTCGGGGCTGAACCCGAGGGCCTCCAGGCCTCCCATGTTCAGCAGGTAGGACCGTGCGGGGGTGTTGGCGCGGCGCCCGGCGAGGTAGCTGGCGGGGAAGTCGACGTCGTCGGTGACCGGGACGATCCGGGAGACGACGGCCTTCTGCAGGGCGCCGGCCCGGATCCGGTCCACGACGGAGGCGACACAGGCGCGGTAGCGGTCGGCGCCGGCCTCGAGGTCGGCGACGGCCGGGCCGGTCCCGGTGCCGGGTCCGGGGTCCGGTCCGGCCAGGACCTTGCCGACGGCGGTGAGGTCCTCGGCGTCCAGGGCGCGCACCTCGGCGCGCCGCCCGGTTATTCGTATCTCGGTGCGGGGGACGACGAGGTGGAGCAGGACGTCCTGGGTGACCGGGCGGCCGGTGAGGGCGTAGGCGAGTTCGAAGGCGCTCCAGCCGTAGGCGCGCCAGCCCTCGATGTCGAGGCCGTCCAGGAAGTCCCGGACCTGGTCGAGCGAGCCGCCGCGCCAGGGCTGCTCGCTGGTGACGCCGTGGCCGGTACATCGCACGGTGTCGCGGGTGAGCACGACTTCGGCGGCCACTCCGCCGGCCACCGACAGGGCGTCGGGGCCCTCGTAGACCACGTAGGTGGAGAAGAGTCCGGACGCGGCGAGACCCGCCGCCGCGGCCACGGGTTCCGTCGCGATATTCACGTCCGTCGACTGGTACGTGAGCATACCTATTTCCTCCTGCGCCATGGGATCGGCCTGGGGCACGAGCGTGGGGTGGTGCGACCTGGCCGCGGTAGAACCTGCTCGACAGGCAGGCGAACGCACCGCGACGAGCGGACAAGGAAAAGGAAGGGCCCGGATAATTCGATGTACAGAGAATCGAATTACTGGAGATCCGGGGTGAGGGGCACCGCGCCGGATGGAATGCCACCGGACATGGTGACGTCACCTGCTGCGATGACGCATGGGTGACCCAGGCGCAGGCGTAAGGGAATTACACGGTCCACACGTCGTCGACGCGGCGTGGAAGAAAAGGCTCCACATGCCGGCGAAGCGACATGGAGCAGCGGTCAATTTCGCGTTTCAACTAGAAACGGTGAGCCGCGGACAAGGCAAGAGATACACAACACAATCACCCCCGGTTGACAGCTCACCCGACATTGATCCTGTTTTCTCAGGAGTCGGTCGAACCGAGGGTCACTTTACCTATCGCATGCAGGTCAAATCAATCAATCACCTTTACGTTCGAGGATTTGACTGTTTCTATACGCGTAGCGTTATGGCGGCCGGCGGCCTTCTCGCAGGCCGGGGCGTCGCTCACCCTGCAGCCATCGCACCCCCGATGCGCCGTAGCGACACGCCGGGGCGGGGGCCGCACCGCTCACTTTCGGCCACCGACATCCGGGCCGCCACGCACGGTGACCGATCGGGCACGGCTCCTCCTCAGTTTCTATACTCGTAAGTCTTACGCGTACAATAAATGTACTCCAGGCTCCGGCCGTTGTCACCCCCGGGCCCTGAGCAGGGGACGACGGCACGACCTCCGAGGGGAGAAGCACACGATGAAGCCCCGCAACGGCCGCCGCGCAGGACGGCCCGCACCGCTCTCGCAGGAGGCGATCGTCAGCGCCGCTCAGCGCATCCTCGACACCGAGGGCTCCGAGCAGCTGTCGATGCGGCGCCTGGCGAAGGAGCTGTCCATCACACCCATGGCCCTCTACCACCACGTGCGCGACAAGCACGACCTGCTGCTCCTGCTGCTGGCTTCGCAGTCCCGCGACCGGCCCCGGCCCGCCCTGCCCGAGGAACCGCGCGAACGCCTCCTGGCCGCCGCCCAGTTGCTGCACGACGTGCTCGCCCAGTACTCGTACCTGGACGAGATCCTGGCCTCCCCCGACCTGCTGGCCGTCTCCTCGCTGTGGATCATGGAGGCTCTCCTCGACGCGGCCGTGCAGTGCGGACTCACCCTGGAACAGGCCGCCCAGGCGCACCAGGTCATCTGGCACTACACCGTCGGCCTGCTGAAGATCCGCAACACCCGCCGGCGGCACCACGCCGAACTGACCCGTCCCACCCAGCGCGAGCAGGTCTTCGCCACCCTCCCGGCCGCCGAGTTCCCCCGCGTCACCTCGCTCGCCGGCCGCTGGTCCGAGCTGACCGTACGGGACACGCACCGCAAGGGCCTGGAGGACGTCGT
The DNA here is from genome assembly GCF_040682635.1 of Streptomyces sp. NPDC051133. Classification (NCBI taxonomy): domain Bacteria; kingdom Bacillati; phylum Actinomycetota; class Actinomycetes; order Kitasatosporales; family Streptomycetaceae; genus Streptomyces; species Streptomyces sp. NPDC051133. The sequence continues at coordinate 98,744 of NZ_JBFBBK010000006.1, read as the reverse complement.
CGACGGCCTGCTCGGACAGTACCTGGCACCTCCGGGAGACCCCACATGACCGACAGCACCGCACCGATGATCGGCATCCTCGGCGGGTACGGGCGCGTGGGCGCCGCCGCCGCCCGCACACTCGCCGCCGAGGGCGGCCACCGACTGCGCATCGGCGGACGCGACGCGACCGCCGCCTGGGCGCTGGCCCGGCGCCTCGGCGGCGACACCGAGGCCGCCGTGGCCGACGCCGCCAACAGCCAGAGCGTGACCCACTTCAGCCGGGGCTGCGCCGCCGTACTCGACTGCACCGGTACGGCGTTCGCGCTGCGCGGCCGGGTACGCCGGGAGGTGCTGGCGGCGGGCGGGCACTACGTCGCCATGGCGGACGACGGCGGCCCGCGCACCCCGTCCGGCCCGTTCGTGGCCGTCCTGTTCACCGGCCTGTCCGCCACGTTCGCCGGCTGGCTGCCGCGCCGGCTCGCCACCGGCCTCGCCGCCGCCCAGCGGTTCACCGGCTGGTACGGCGGGCCGGGCACCGCACCGCTGCACGCGGCGGTCACCTGCCTGCTGGGCCTGCGCCGGGCCGGGCACGGCCCGCGGGCCGTCGACTGCCCTCCCCTGCCCGCGCCCTGGGGCCCCTCCTGGCCCCTGCCGGCCCGTCCGGGAACCGTCCGCCGCGGCCTGCCCGAGGAGTTGCGGGAGCAGTCCTGCCTGCTGCGGCTGGACGCCGGCGCCTGGTACGAGGTGTTCCACGGGACCGCGGTCCCCGCCGTGCTGGACGCGTTCGCCGCCCGCAGCGAGGGGGACGACGAGGAGTCACTGACGGCCACGGCCCGGCAACTCGTCCGGGCCGGCCGCGGCACCCCGAGGGGCTCCCGGGGGCTGACGGTGTGTGGCACGCTGGACGGGCTCACCCCCGAGGGCAGTGCCGTGCGCCGCGGCATGCTGCTGGGCTGTTCGGAGCCGACCGCACTGCTCGGGACGCTCGCGGCCGTCGCCGTGCGGGAGGTCACCGCGGGCCGGGTGCCGCCCGGGGTCCACTCCCTGGCCGCTACGCTGCCGACCGAGGGCACCGACTGGATCAGCCGCCATCTGCCCCGTGCGACCGTACGTATGACGGAGGTCCTGACCGGTGCACCCGAGATGATGCCGTCGGCGCCGACGGCCGCCCCGCAGCCCGGGTGAGGGCCGCCGTCCCCGGCGGGCCCGCGCCCCGGGCCCGCCGGGGACGGTCACCCGGTCCGTCCGCAGCATCCTCGGCCGAGAAGAGCCCAGCAGGAAGAAACAGGAAGACACGCGAATGACGCCTCCCACGCGACGCACCGGCAGGACCGGCCGCCCACCCCGTCTGTCCCAGGAGGCGATCCTCACCGCGGCCCAGCGCATCCTGGACGAGGAAGGCCCCGAGCACCTGTCGATGCGGCGGCTCGCACAGGAGCTGTCGAGCACGGCGATGGCCCTCTACCACCATGTGCGGGACAAGGACGAACTGCTGCTGCTGTTGCTGGAGCGGCACGCCCAGCGGTTCCCCCGGCCCGAACTGCCCACCGAGCCGCGGGAACGGCTGATCGCCGCGAGCCGGGTGCTGCACGAGATCCTCGCCGAGTGCCCGTGGATCGTGCAGATCCTCGCCTCCGACGACCTGTTGGCGGTCTCCGCGCTGTGGATCGTGGAGAACATGATCGACGCGGCGATCGAGTGCGGGCTCAGCCCCGAGGACGCCGTCTACGCCTACCGTGTCATCTGGTACTACACCGCCGGCGAACTCACCATCCGGCTCAACCGCGAACGGCACCGCGCCGGGCTGGAGCGGCCGCCGCACCGCGACAAGGCGTTCGCCGCGCTGTCCGCGGAGGAGTTCCCGCAACTGGCCGCCCTGGCCGCCCGATGGGACGAGATCACCACCCGCGACACCCACCGCCAGGGCCTGACGGCCATCGTGGACGGCCTGCTGTCCGACACGGGTGCGGCACGGGCCACGGACCGAGGGGGCGTGCCCCGGGGGCGGGGCGGGCGGGACGGGTAGCCGGCGACGCCCACGGGAACCGGCCGGGCGGGCGGGTCCGGTCACGCTCACCGGCCGGCCGGGCGTGAGCGTGACCGCGCCGCGCACACCGCCGCACACGCCGGGAAAGACCCCCTGCGTGTGCGGCGTCGAGGTGTGTCGTGGCGCGGGTTCAGGCCTCCAGGTCCGCCTTCAGGGTCCGCTTGTCGATCTTGCCGACTCCGGTCAGCGGCATCCGGTCCAGCACCACCAGTTGGTCCGGCAGCTTGTAGCCCGCGAGGCCCCGGGCCCGCAGGGCCGCCTGGACGTCGGACAGCGCCGGCGGGTGCACGGGGTCGCGGGGGACCACACAGGCGCAGGTCCGTTCGCCCATCAGCGGGTCCGGCAGCCCGATCACCGCGACGGCCGTCACCGGCAGTGCGGCCAGCAGGTGCTCCTCGACCTCCTGCGCCGGCACCTTCTCACCGCCCCGGTTGACGACGTCGTTGATCCGGCCGACCACCTCGAAGTCGCCCCCGGGCGTGCGGCGTACCAGGTCGCCGCTGCGGTAGTAGCCGTCCGCGGTGAAGCGCGTGGCGTTGCGCTCCCGCGCCCGGTAGTAGCCGCGCAGGGTGTACGGGCCCCGGGTGAACAGCTCACCGGTCTCGCCCGCTTCCGCCTCCGTGCCGTCCTCCCGGACCACCCGGACCTCGTCCGCGGGCGACAGCGGCCGGCCCTGGGTGTGCACGACGACCTCCTCCGGGTCGTCGAGGCGGGTGAAGTTCAGCAGCCCCTCGGCCATGCCGTAGACCTGCTGGAGCGTGCAGCCGAGGGCCTTCGGGACCTCACGGGCCGTCTCCGGGTCCAGCCGGGCGCCGCCGACCTGCAGCACCCGCAGCGAGGACAGGTCGTCGTCCGTCCACTCCGCGGCGTCCAGCCACAGCGGCACCAGCGGCGGCACCAGCGAGGTCAGCGTCACGCCCGTGCGCGCGACGAGCGGGAAGCACACGTCCGCGGTAGGCGCGGGGGCGAGCACCACCGTGCCCCCGGCGCGCAGGACGCCCAGCACGCCGGGGCAGCCGAGCGCGAAGTTGTGCGCCGCGGGCAGGGCGGCGAGATAGACGTCGTCCGGTCCGACGGCGCACAGCCGCGCGGTCTCGCGCAGTTGGTACGTGTAGTCGGCGTGGGTGCGCGGAATCAGCTTGGGCGGGCCGGACGTGCCCCCGGACAGCAGGAAGAACGCCACGTCCCCGGGGTCCGGGCCGGGCAGTTCCCGGGGTTCGGCGTCGAGGGCGGTGAGCGGGGTGTACGGCCCCGGGTCCCCGGCCACGAAGACGTGCCGCAGGCTGCCGGTCCGCTCCAGCACCTCCCGGGCGACGTCCCGGTGGTCGCAGTCGAGCACCCGGTCCGGGCAGACGTACGCCACCGCGTCCGAGGCCGACACCAGGTGGGTGATCTCCGCCGAGCGGTGCGCGGGCAGGGCGTACACCGGCAGGACGCCGGTACGGAAGCACGCCAGGCTCAGCACCACGAGGTCGGTGTCGTTGGGCAGTTGGACGACGATCCGGTCGCCGGCGGTGAGCCCGGCGCGCAGCAGGCCCGCGGCCGTGCGGGCGGCGGCCCGGTCGAGCGCGTCGTACGTCAGGGTGCCGGACGGCGCCACCAGGGCGGTCCGGGCGCCGCCGTCCGGGCCCGCGGGCGGCCAGGAGCCCAGGACGTCGCCGTTCCACAGTCCCTGCTCCCGGTAGGCGCGGGCCACCGGTTCGGGCCAGGGCACACAGCCCTCGTGCATGGAGATCCCCCTCGTCGTTCGGTCACCGTCGGTCGGTCGTGCTCGTGTGCGGTCACTCGGTCGTGGTCGTCGGTGGTCACGGAGTGGACGGCCAGGCGGCGGCCGTCGTCGGCAGGGCGGCCCGCACCGCCCGGAACACCCGGGCCAGCACGCTGTCGCGGTGCGCCTCCAGGTAGAAGTGACCGCCCGTGAAGACCGCGGCCTCGTACGTCCCCGTGGTCGCCTCGGCCCAGGCCGCGGCCTCCTCGGGCGTCACCTCCGGGTCGTCGTCGGCGTACAGCACGGTCACCGGTACGGCCGGCGGGCCGCCGGGCAGCGGCCGGTACGTCTCGATCAGCCGGTAGTCGGCGCGGACGGCGGGCAGCAGGACCTCCAGCAGCGCCGGACTGGCGAGGACGTCCGCCGCGGTGCCGCCCAACCGGCCGAGGTCCGCGAGGAGTTCGGCGTCGGTCGCCCGGTGCAGGCCGCCGCCCCGGGTGCGGTGCGGGGCCGGCTGCCCGGAGACCACCAGCGCGGCCGGCGGGCGGCCGGTCACGGCGAGCCGGCGGGCCGTCTCGTACGCCACCGCCGCGCCCATGCTGTGCCCGAACAGCACACAGGCCCCGAGGCCGGCCGGCCCGGTGCCGGCCGTCAGGCCGGCGACGACGTCGTCGACGAGGTCCGCCATCCGGGCGGCGGGCCGCTCGCCGAACCGGTCGCCGCGGCCCGGGTACTGCACCGCGCACACCTCGACGTCCCAGGGAGCGTCCAGGGCCCAGGAGCGGTAGGCACCGGCCGCGCCCCCGGCGTGCGGGAAGCAGACCAGGCGGGCGCGGGCGTGGGTGCGCGGGGAGTACCTGCGCGGTGCGCAGGGCGTGCGCCGGTCCGCCGTTGTCACAGCTCGCCCTCCTCGAACTCCGCGCCGGCGCCCGGGTCCCGGCCCGCGCCGGCCGCCTCGGCCAGCGCGCTCATCCCGGCCACGGTCGGGGCGCGCAGGACGTCGCGCATGGGCAGCTCCACGCCCAGCCGGCCGCGCAGCGCCGTGACCAGACGGGTGGCGGCCAGACTGTCTCCGCCGAGCGCGAAGAAGTCCGCGCCGCGTGCGGTCACGGGGACGCCCAGCACCCCGGCCCACAGCTGGGCCACCGTCTCCTCCAGCGGGCCCTGTGGCGGCTCCGTCTCGCCGCCGGCGGGGGCGACGCCCTGGCCGAGGACCTGCTCCACCGGCCGCCGGTCCACCTTGCCGTTGGCGCTCAGCGGCAGCCGGGTGAGGCCGACGAGGACGCCGGGGACCATGTGGGCGGGCAGCCGCTCGGCGAGCCGGGCCCGGATCGACGCGGGGTCGGTGCCGGGTCCGCCGTCCGGGCGGCGCGCGGTGAGCAGCACGACGCCGTCCGGCTCGCGGTGCGCGACCCCGGCGGAGGCGAACCCGGCCTGCCGCAGCGCCCGCAGCCACCGTGCCGCGTCCGGCGGGGAGGCGGGATCCGGCACGGTGGCGGTCGGCAGGGCCAGCGGGGACACCGGCGTCCGGGCGAGCAGCAGAAGCCGGCCGCCGGGGCGGCCCAGCAGGGCGAGGGCGCGTGCGGCGGCGTCCGGATCGGGTTCCAGGCCGAGCACGTCGTTCACCACGAGCACGTCGAACGTGGCGAGCCGCGCCTCGGGCACCGCGAAGGCGTCCTGGACGGCGGTACGGATCTCGTGCCCGGACCCGGCGAGCCGGGCCTCGGCGGCGGCGAGCCGGGAGGCGCGGGGGTCGAGCAGGGTGCAGCGGACCGTGCCGGGCTTGAGCCGCTCCAGCAGGGCGGCGGCGCTCCGGCCGCCGTGCGCCGCCCACACGGCGACCTCCGGGGTGGCGCCGCCGGTGGCGGTGCGGGCCTCGACGGCACGGGCGGCGGCCTCCAGGCAGGGGCCGACCCCGGGCAGGTGGGTGGCGAGGCCGTCGGGGGACAGGACGGGGTCGTCGGCGAGGGCCTCCGGGTCGGCCGTGCCGGCGAGGACGGCGGAGAGCAGGGGGACGGCGCCCGCCCAGCTGTCGACGACCGGCTGGAGATGCGTGCCGGCGACGCGCCCGCGCAACCGCGCGGCCCGCTCCGCCTCCCGGACACTCCCCCACCGCGGCCCCGCCGAACTCCCGTCGAGCACACCGCGCTCCCGCAGAAAGCCGGCCCAGGCCTCGAACCGGCCCCGCCGCACCTCACCCGCGGACGGTCCGGCCGCTCCCGGTGCCGGCGCACCGGGAGCGGGGAGCGGGACGGGCTCGCCGGGCGGCCGCACACCGGGCACGGGGTCCGGGACGGCTCCGCCGGACGGCCGCGCGCCGGGCGCGGGGTGTGGTGCGGCCCCGTCCGGCCGCTGGGGGGCGGGGTCCAGGAGCGGAGTGAGCAGGGCCGCGAGCAGCGTCTCGGTGAGTTCCGCCTCCAGCTCGACGGCGGCCGTCGCGGTGGCGTCGGGCGGCCCGGCCGGGGAGTGCGGGAGCAGGCCGTCCTCGGTGTCCGCCGACGGCCCCTGGGCCGGCGTGGTCCCGCCCGGTGAGCTCTCCGGCCACTCGTCGGGCCCGGGCCGGGCACCTGCCGGGGACGGCGGCGGGCTGAGGGCGGGGACGAACGCCGCCGCCAGGTCCCGGGTGTGGTCGCCCACGACCGTGGCCAGGGCGTGGGTGACGGCCGGGTGGGACTCCAGGGCCGCCTCGATCTCGCCGAGTTCGATGCGGAAGCCGTTGACCTTGACCTGGTGGTCCATGCGGCCCAGGAATTCGAGCGTGCCGTCGGGCCAGTACCGGCCGAGGTCGCCGGTGCGGTACCAGCGGCCGTCGGCCCGGTGCGGGAAGCGCTCCGCCGTCAGGTCCGGGGCGCCCCGGTAGCCCTGGGCCACCCCGGTGCCGCCGATCCACAGCTCCCCCGGCACCCAGTCCGGGCAGTCGCGGCCCTGCGGATCGACGACGCGGAACCGCTGGTTGGCCAGCGGGCGGCCGTAGGGGACGGACCGCCAGTGCGCGGGCACGGAGCGGACCTCCTGGGCATTGGACCAGATGGCGGCCTCGGTGGCGCCGCCGAGCGCGACGAGCCGGCACCCGCCCCGGCTCGCCTCGGCCAGCCGCCCGGGCAGGCCGAGCCCGATCCAGTCGCCGGAGAGCAGCGCCAGCCGCAGGGAGGACGGCAGCGGGGTGTCCTCGGCGGCGGTGAGGAGCATGTCCATCAGCGCGGGCACCGAGTTCCACACGGTCACCGCATGGTCCCGGCACAGCGCGAGCCACCGCCGCGCGTCCCGCCGGTCGGCCTCGTCGACGAGGACCAGGGCGCCGCCCGCGGCGAGCAGGCCGAAGACGTCCCACACCGACAGGTCGAAGTCCAGCGCGGAGACGGCGAGGACCCGGTCCTCGGGGCCGATCCCGTACCGCTCGTCGACGTCCTCCACGGTGTTGACCGCGGCCCGGTGGCTGACCTCGACGCCCTTGGGGGTGCCGGTGGAGCCGGAGGTGAAGATGACGTACGCGGTGTCCTCGACGGAGCCGTACCGGGGCGCGTCGAGCGGGTCCGCGCGCAGTGCCCGATCGAGCGGGAGGACGGGGAGCCCCTGGCCCTCGGGGGGTGCTCCGGTGCCGTCGAGGACGAGGACGGCGCCGCTCAGTGCGTGGATGCGGGCACGTCGTTCGCGGGGCTGGTCGACGCCGACGGGCACGTAGGTGCCGCCCGCCGCGAGGATGCCGAGAACGGCGGCGATCTGGTCGGGGCCCTTGGGCGCGGTGACCACGACCGGGCTGCCCGGCCGGACGCCGTGGGCGACGAGCGCGCCGGCCACGCGCAGCGCCCGCTCGGCGAGTTCGGCGTGGCCGAGCCGGCCGTCGCTCCCCCACAACAGGGCGGGCGCGTCGGCCCGTTCGGCGGCCCGGGTGAAGAAGTCCTGGTGCAGCAGGCGGCCGCTCTCCCGGCGGGTGACGGAGTTCGCCTCCGTACGACATCGGAGCTGGGAGTGCGGCAGGGGTATGAGCGGCGGGCCGCTCCAGTCGGCGGCGGCCAGGGAGCGCACCAGGGTGGTGTACGCCTGGAACATGGTGTCGAGGACGCCGGCCGGGAAGAGGGCCTCCACCGCGTCCCACGCCAGCAGCAGGCCGCCGTCCCGGGTGCCGTACACCTGGTGGTCCAGCCAGACCTGCGGGGTCTGCGAGATCATCCAGGACAGCTCGCCGAAGCGGGCCGCGCAGTCGTCGGGGACCAGCGGCGCCTCGAGGTTGCAGGCGAAGACGACCGGGGCGGTGCGCGGGGCGGAGGCGTCCGCGCGGACGAAGTCGCGCAGCACGTCCACGCCGGTGTAGGCGGCGTGGCCGACGTCCTCGTGCAGCCGGGCCTGGACGGCGCGGGCCCGGTCGGCGAAGCCGGCGTCGGCGGCCAGGTCGACCTCCAGCAGGAGCAGGCTGGTGAAGTCGGCGATGATGCGCTCGATGTCGGGGTGGACGGACGGGTCGCGGTCGAACAGCGGGATGTTGAGCAGGAACCGCTGCCGACCGCTCCACCGGGCGAGGACCTCGGAGAAGGCGGTGACCAGCAGCACCGCGGGCGTGATGCCGTGCTCGGCGGCGCGGGCGCGCAGGGCCCGCCACTCGTCGGGGGTGAGGGTGTGCCCGCGCCGGACGAAGCGGGGCGGGCCGCTCTCGCCGGGTTCGGCGGCCAGCGGCAGCGGCGGGCCGCCGGGGAGGTCGGGCAGCCGCCGCTGCCAGTACGCGCGGGCCCGCTCGCGCTCGGCCGCGCGGCGGGCGGCGGTGTCGGACAGGTACCGCGGGAAGGTGTACCGCGGTGCGTCGGTCCGCTCGGGGTCGTCGTAGCGGGCGGCCAGCTCCGACAGCAGCAGCCGGATGCTGTGCACGTCCGCGACGAGCAGGTCGGCGTTGACGTGCAGGCGCTGGGCCCCGCCGGGCAGGAGGCTGAGCCGGATGTCGAGGACCTCGGCGGCGGCGACGTCGAGCACGCGGTGGGAGAGCCGTTCGCGCAGCCGCTCCAGGGCGTCCGGGACGGCGTCGGCCCGCAGGCCGGTGTGGTCGTGGACGACGAGTCCCGGCCAGGCGGCGTCGGTGATCCGCTGGGTTCCGTCGTCCCCGAAGGAGGCGCGCAGCATCGGGTGCCGGTCCCGCAGCGCCCGTACGGCCCGCTCCAGCCGGCCGGGGTCCACGTCCCGGGTGTCGATCTCCAGATAGGCGTGGCACCCGACGCCCCCGAGCGGCTGCTCGGGGGCCCGGCCGATCCAGTAGGCCTGCTGCACGGCGGTCAGGGGGAAGGGGGCGGACTCGTCGAAGGGGGCGGACTCGTCGAAGGGGGCGGATCCGTGGAAGGGGGCGGTGCCCTCGGCCCCGTCGGACTCCTCCGCGGCGTGCGCCCGTTCCGACCCGTCGCCCCCGCCTTCGCCCTCACCGGCGCCGAGCAGCGCGTACCACGCCGCGAGGCGGGGGTCCTGGGCCATCGTGGTGAAGTCCACTGCGGCGCCCGCCCGGTTCATCTCGTTGACCAGCTTCATCAACTGCAGTGACTGGAGCCCGCATTGGAAGAGCTGGGCGTCCTCGTCGATGGCCTCCGGCGCGGTGCCCAGCAGCTCCGCGACCCGGTCGCGGAGCTGCGCCGGCCGCCAGCGCGTGCGCGGCGGCCCGGAGCGGTCCCCCGAGCCTGCCGCCGAGTGCGTGCGTGACATCCCTGACCCCCGTGTTCGGATGGATGTTCGGTTGGAGTGGGCGAGCGAGTGAGGGGAGACGGCCGCGTCACGCCGGTGCGGGCGCGGCGATCCTGCGGAAGGCGGCGTAGCGGCCGCCACGGCGCATGAGTTCCTCGTGCGTTCCCTGCTCGGCGATCCGGCCGTCCTCGAGGAAGACGATCAGGTCGGCGTCCTCGACCGTGCGCAGGCGGTGCGCGACCATGATGACCGTACGGCCCGTCATGAGCCGTTCGAGGCCTTGCTGGACGACCGCCTCGCTGTGCGGGTCGAGCGCCGAGGTGGCCTCGTCCAGCAGCAGCACGGGGGCGTCCTTGAGCAGCGCCCGGGCGATGGACACCCGCTGGCGCTCGCCGCCGGACAGCGCGGTGCCGCCCTCGCCGACCTGGGTGTTCCAGCCGTCGGGCAGCCGGGCCACGACCTCGTCGAGGCAGGCCGCGGCGGCGGCTGCCCGCACCTCCTCCTCGGTGGCGTCGGGACGGCCGAGCCGGACGTTGTCCTCGATGGTGCCCTCGAAGAGGTAGACGTCCTGGAAGACCATGGACAGCCGGGCCATGAGCACCTCGGGGTCGATGTGCCGCACATCCACCCCGCCGAGCCGTACGGCGCCCTCGTCGACGTCGTGGAAGCGGGCGACGAGCTGGAGCAGGGTGGTCTTGCCGGCGCCCGAGGACCCGATCACGGCGACCCGGCGGCCCTCGCCGACCTCCAGGCTGAGCCCGTCGAGGACGGTGCGGTCGCCGCGCCGGAAGCCGACCGCGTCGAACCGCACGCCGTCGTGGGCGGGGAGCTTGGCGTGCGGGGCGGTGGGCAGCGGGGGCTCGGTGAGCACGGCGTCGATGCGCTCCAGTTCGCCGCGCGAGACGCGCATGATGCCGCCCAGGTCGGCGAGGGAGAGCAGCGGGTCCACGCAGCGGGCCGCCAGCACCATGATCGCCAGCAGTTCGGCGGCGCCGAGACCGCCGTCGAGGCAGAAGTAGACGCCGAGGGCGAGTACGGCGGTGAAGACGGCCTGCACGGAGAAGGTGAGGCCGAGCATCCCCGGCACCCCGCTGAGCGCGGCGCGCCGGCTGCTCTCCCACTGCGCGCGCAGGGCGTCGTCGAGCAGTCCGAAGCGCTCGCCGGTACGGCCGCCGGCCCGGAGCACGGGCTGGGCGCGGACGTACTCGACGACCCGGCCGGATGCCTCGTCGCTGCGCCGGGCGCGCTCCTCGTCCTGGCGTGCGGTGGCCCGGGACGTCCAGCGCTGCACACCGGCGATCAGGGGGGCCGCGACCAGGCCGACGAGGGCGAGGCGCCAGTCGAGGAAGAACAGCACGACGACCGTGGAGAGCGGGATGAGGGTGGCGTTGATCAGGGGCCGCAGCCGGTGCGCCGGGACCGTCATCACCTCGAGGACGCTGCGGCTGGTGAGCCCGGAGACGTCGCCCACCCGGCCGGGGGTGAACCAGCCCAGCGGCAGCCCGGCGAGATGGTCGCCGAGCCGGTGGTGCAGGCCGCGGGAGAGTTCGCCGCCGGTGCGGAACCCGGACTTGTCGCTGAGGTAGCCGAGCACGGAGGTGACGAGCACGGCCACCGCGAAGCCGGCCAGCCACGGCCAGGCGGAGCGCGCCCGGTCCTCGAGGAGGGCGCGCAGCAGGGGAATGAGCAGGGCGTAGGACAGGCCCTCGCAGACCGCGCAGACGGACATCAGCGCGACGGTACGGCGCAGGGGGCCCGAGTGCCGTTCCCCCAGGACGCGCAGCAGCAGCCGGATCATCGGCGGATCTCCCCCTCCAGGCCGGCGCGGGCGTGCCGGGCGTTCCACAGAGCGGCGAACGCCCCGCCCCTGGCCATCAGTTCGTCGTAGGTGCCGCTCTCCTCGATCCGGCCGTCGCCCATGACGACGATCCGGTCGGCCCGGGCGACGGTCTCCAGCCGGTGCGCGATGACCAGTTGGGTGCGGCCGTGCACGAGGGTCTCCAGGGCGGCGCGGATCTCGGCCTCGGTCTTGGCGTCGGCGAAGGACATCGCCTCGTCCAGGACCAGCACGGGGGCGTCGACGAGGAGGGCGCGGGCGACGGACAGGCGCTGGGCCTCGCCGCCGGAGAGCCCGGCGTCTTCGCCGATCACGGAGTCGTAGCCGCGGGGCATGGCCTGGATGCGGTCGTGGATGCCGGCGGCGCGCGCGGCCCGCTCGACCGCGGCCCGGTCGGCCTCCGGGACGGCGAGGGCGATGTTGTCGGCGATGCTGGTGCGCAGCAGGCGTACGTCCTGGAAGACGAAGGACACGCTGCGGTACAGCCGCGCGGCGGGGATGTCGCGCAGGTCGACGCCGCCGAGCAGGACGCTGCCCTCGACGGGGTCGAAGAACCGGGGCAGCAGCTGGGCGAGGGTGGACTTGCCGGCACCGGAGGAGCCGACCAGGACGGTGGTGGTGCCGGGTTCGAGGGTGAGGTCCACGCCGTGCAGCACGGGACGGCCGGGGTCGTAGGCGAAGGTGACACCGCGGAACTCGACGCGGTCGCCGTTCGGTTCGGCCGGCCGGGCCGGTGCGGGCAGCGGCGGTACGGCGAGCAGGTCGCGGATGCGCTCGGCGGAGCGCTCGGCGGCGTGCACGTTGTCCATGCCGTGGCCGAGGGCGGCGATCGGGGCGGTCAGCGCGACGGCGAGCAGCGGGAAGGGCAGCAGGTCGGCGGGCGGCATGGTGCCGGCCGCGATCAGCGCGGTGCCGCCGGCCAGGACGAGCAGGAGCACGAACGGCGGGGACAGTACGAGCGCCGCGAGGGAGGCGAGGCCGGCGGCGCTCGCGACGTAGGTCAGGAAGAAGTCGGCGAAGTCGTCGGCGGCCTTGCGGTAGCGCCGGTGGGCGCGTCCGCCGGCGCCGAAGGTCTTGACGACGGAGATGCCCTCGACGAACTCCACGGACGCGGCACCGATGCGCCCCATGGCCTCGCCCATCCGGCGGCCCTCGCGCTGGCGGTCCTCGGACATCAGCAGCCGGTGCAGGGCCAGGCCGAGCAGCACGGGGACCAGCGCGACGAGCGTCAGCCGCCAGTCCACCCAGGCGAGGTACGCGAACGAGGCGAGCGGGACGACGACGGCGGAGGTCGCCTCCACCGGGGCGTGGGCGATGAGGTGGTGCAGCTGGTCGACGTCGCCCTGGACCACGCCGTTGATCTCGCCGGAGCTGTGCCGGGAGTACCAGCCGAGCGGGACCCGGCCGAGGCGCTGGGCGAGCAGCCGCCGCAGCGAGAACTGCAGGCGGCCGTCGACGAGATGGGCGATCCCGCCGGAGGCGGCGGCGAGGACGACACGGACGAAGAGCCCGGCGACACCGATCCACACCGCCCGCCAGGCGGCGTGGTGGTCGGGTGGTCCGGAGGCGAGCAGGACCCGGCCGAGCTCCACCACCGCGATCAGCGGGGCCAGCCCGGCGAGCGAGCTGACGATCTGGAGGACGAAGACGGCGACGATGCCGGTGCGGTAGGGGCGCAGTAACCGCAGGAGCACCTGCCGGGGCGTGCCGGGCGCACCGTCCGGATCGCGCTGCGGACCGCCGTCACCTGCCGCCTCCGGGCGCTCGGCACGGCTGTGCAGATCTTCTGCCGTGGCCATGGGATTCCTCACCTCTCAGGCGCGGAGCTGGATCATGAATGCAGCACATAACTTTACACGTATAAGAACCCGACTGGCAACCGGGGCCGGCGGTCCCCGACCAGGTTTTGCGGCACCCCTCGTCAGGCCCATGACGTCGAGAATCCGTCCAGAGGATGCCCAGCGGCGGCCTGAAACGATCCCAGCGCCCCGCTCCGGGGCGGCCATGGCATTCACCACAGGAGAGTGGGACGCGTGCGCTTTCTCCTTCTCAGCGGGCTGGGGCCCGCGAATCTGAATTCTCCCTATCTGGAGGGTTCGCTGTTCACGGCCGAACCCTCCGCGCATGCCCGGGAGATGGTCCGGCGGTCCGGCTTCGCCTCCCTCGCGCTCGAACGGTTCTCGTTCGAGCGCTCGGGCCGGTCCTACGCGCTGCTGCGCCCGCGCGCGGACACGACGCCGCACCTGACGACCGTGACGCTGCTGTCCATCCTGGAGAACAGCGGCCACGCGTTCGAGCGGGTCGCCCTGGAGGACGTCTGGGAGGGCAGGGCCAAGGCCCCGGCCCACGACGTGGACTTCGTGCTGCTGTCGACGACGTACATCTGGAACGGCCCGATCCTCGCGTCGGCCGTGCGCTGGGTCAGGGAGAACCTGCCCGGCACCGGCATCGTGACCGGCGGGCAGTTCACCAACCTCAAGTTCATGCTGGCGCTGCGCGACCATCCGGAGATCGTCGCGGTGGTGCGCGGCGACGGCGAGCGGGCGCTGCCGCTGACCCTGGACGCGCTGGCCGGCCGGGGCGAGCTGGGCTCCGTGCCGAATCTCGTCTGGCGCGACGGCGACAACATCCGCATCAATCCCACCGAGTACGTCGACCTGGAGGAATTCCCGTCGCCGACGGTGCCGGGCAAGACACCGATCGTGCCGTACGAGTCGATGCGCGGGTGCCCCTTCGACTGCAAATTCTGTTCCTTCCCGGCCGCTTCGCCGAAATGGCGTTACAAATCGGCGGAGAAGATCCGGGACGACTGGACGGCCTATGCCGAACAGAACGGCGCGGACGTCATTTCGGCGATGGACTCGACGTTCACCATTCCGCCGACCCGGCTGCGCCGGCTGCTGGAGATCCTGCCGGACGCGGACATCCCGAGGTGGGAGGGGTTCAGCCGGGCCAACACGCTGAACTCCGCGCAGGTGGTGGAGGGGTTGCGGGCGGCGCACTGCTACCAGCTCCACATCGGTTTCGAGTCGATGAACGACGCGACGCTCAAGCGGATGAGCAAGCGGGTGTCGGTGAAGCAGAACCGGCGGGCGGTCGAACTGCTCAGCGGGAGCGGGCTGTCGTACTACGGCCTGTTCATCTGCGGGTATCCGGGTGAGAACCCGGAGATGTTCCAGGACACCCAGGACTATCTGCTGCACGAGTACTCCGGGCACTTCGCGCTCTCCAAGTTCTCGATCACCGACGAGACGATGCCGCTGTGGCAGGACAAGGAGGAACTGCAGATCGAGGCGGACGACCCGACCAACCCGGCCTCGCCCTGGTCGCACATCGGCATGAACAGCGACCAGGCCGCCGCCCTGCAGAAGGAGACGCTCGACAAGGTGCGGCTCACCAACGACAAGGCGGTGCTCAGCCTCTGGCAGCACGACTACGAGCACTGGCTGATGCCCCGCCACGACCACGCGACCAACATCGCGGTGGAGAAGTGCCTGGAGCGCATGGCCATGGCACCGGTCGACCACCGGGACCTCGACGCGGGCGCGGCGGTGATCCGCGACAACATCCACCGCCTGAAGGACCACGGCGTCGAACTGGCCCCCGCCGGCCACGCGCTGTCCGTGGACCCGGTCTGACCCGCCCGCACCGACACGCCGCCGCCGCGCGAAGCGGCGGCGGCGTCGTGCGTGGGCGGCCGGGTGGCGCGGCTTGCACGGAAGCGGGGTCCGGCACGGGCGTGGCGGCGCACTGCGGTGTCACAGGACGCCGTCCTCCAGCGGGACCGCCGTCTCGTCGCCCGGCGTCCGCGGGATCTCGTCCACGGGGGTCTCGGTCACCGTGC
Organism: Streptomyces sp. NPDC051133; assembly: GCF_040682635.1. Lineage (NCBI taxonomy): Bacteria > Bacillati > Actinomycetota > Actinomycetes > Kitasatosporales > Streptomycetaceae > Streptomyces > Streptomyces sp. NPDC051133. The sequence continues at coordinate 83,671 of NZ_JBFBBK010000006.1, read as the reverse complement.
AGACCGTGTCGGGCAGGTGCCGTCGCAGGGCGGTCAGGGTCTGCCGGGGCGCGAGTACGGCCGCGGCCTCGTGGGCGCCCGGGGGGATGCGGTGCCGGGCCACCTCCGCCGCGGCGAGCGCGCCGATCACGCCGGTCATCGCCGAGCCGTCGGTGCCCCGGACGAGTACGGTGCGCCGGACCCCGCCGGCGCCCGGGGACAGCGGTTCCAGGACGCCCCACAGCAGGTGGTAGGGGGTGCGTCCGAACGCGTCCAGTTCGCTCGCCCGGACCACGTCGGCCACCCGGGCGTCCAGGCCGGCCCGCCCGGCGTCGCCCGACCGGTGCCGGTTCAGCGTGTCGAGCAGGTGGTGGCCGTCGAAGGCGTTGTACCAGCGGGCCTCGGCGAGCATCAACCTGTCGGCGGCATCGGCGAGTTCGCGGGGCAGGTAGGGGTACGCGGTGACGGGGTGCGGGACGCCGGGCACGGTGTGCGGGGCGGCACCGGGCAGCGCGCCCGGCACCACCCGGCCCCGGCGCCACTCGGCCCGTGCCGTGCCGTACTCCCGGTCCAGGCTGAGCAGATAGTCCAGGGCACCCGTGCGGGTGAAGGCGCCGAGCATGACGTAGTGACCGGTGAAGCGGGTGCCCCCGGACGGCGGCCGGCCATCCGTCAGGAGGCCGGGCAGCAGGCCGGACAGGCCCGGGGACAGCCCGGCCGACAGCACCGCCGTGCGCTCGCCCGGGGGAGCGGGCTCCGGGCCCGCGCCGTCCATGACGTCGACGTAGGCGGCCCCCGCGGCGGCGGCCGCCCGGCGGGGCCGGGCGGCCAGTTCGTACGCGGGCCCCGCGCAGTGCAGCAGGACGTCACAGCCCCGCGCGAACCGTTCGAGATCCGCGTCGTCGCGGGCGTCGACCCGCCGCGCCTCGACCCGCCGCGCCTCGGCCGGCCGCCCCTCGGCCGGCCCGCCGAGGCCGGCGGCGCACCGCTCGGCCGCCGCCCGGTCCCGGCCGCCGATGCGCAGCCGGAACCCCTCCGCGGCGAGGCAGCGTGCCGCGGCGGCGCCGACCGCCCCGTACCCGCCGAGCACGCCGATCAGCGGTGTGCCGCCGGTCACCGGCCGTCCTCCGGCAGCAGCGCCCGGGCGACGGCGCGGGCGTGCGGAGGCCGGACGCAGTCGAAGTGGTCGCCCGGTACGTCCACGATGCGCAGCCCCTCCCCGCACACCCGCCGCCAGTAGTCCGTCATGTCGCGGTGCATGCCGGGGAAGATCTCCGCCTCGCCGGTCTGCCGTACGAAGGTGGCCGGCAGGTCGCAGGGTGTCGGCTCGTGCGCGGCGACGGACACCAGGCTGTGCTTGACGATGCGGAACAGCCTCGACAGCCGTTCCTCGGAGCGCAGTTCGGCGTCGTCCACCGGCATGGACGCCCCGATGGCGCGCAGCCGCTCCTCCTGGGGCCGCCCGGCGAGGTCCTGGAAGGCGCGCAGTGCCTCCCGGGCGGGCGCGGGCAGTCGCGCCGCGTCCCACGCGACGAGGCTGCCCTGCGGCACCGTCGCGCCGTGGAGGGCGGTGGTGGCGCTCACCAGTTCCCGGGTGGCGCCCTCGTCCCGGGGATAGCCGAGACCCACCAGGTCGGCCCGCATCAGCCGGGCGAAGATGTACTCGGCGAGCAGGTCGTCCTCGACCAGGTAGGGCACCCGGTAGCTGCTCACCACGGTCAGCCCGGTCACCTCGGCGCCGGCCGAGGTCAGCCGCCGGGCCAGCTCGGGGACCAGCAGGCCGCCCATGCAGTAGCCGACCAGGTGCACCCGGCCGAGCCCCTCGGCGAGCAGCGCCTCCGCGTGCCGGTCGGCGAGCTCGGCGACCTGGGTGCGCGGGTCGGCCTTCAGGAACGCCTCGACGTCGTCGACGACCAGGCCGGCCAGCGGCAGCCGCTCGGACAGCTCCTGGATCACCGCCCGGTACGGGATGAGGCTGCCGGTGCCGTCGTGCACCAGGACGCGGGTCGGGGTGTCCTCGGCGCCCGCCGGGGCGCCGCTGATCCGCACCAGCGGCGAGGCGGGTCCGCCGCCCGGGCCGGGCACGCCGTCCCCGGACGCGGTCAGCCGCTGTGCGAGTGCGGCGACGGTGGGCCGGTTCATGACGAGCCGCAGCAGGTCGTCCCACTCCAGGTCGGCCGCCTCGGGCAGTTCGCCGCGCATCCGGGTGACGAGCCGGGCGACGAGCAGCGAGTCGCCGCCCAGGTCGAAGAAGTTGGCGTCGCGGCCGACGAAGTCGACCGGCAGGACGTCCGTCCACAGCGCGGCCAGGGTCCGTTCCATGCCCTCGCGCGGCGCCTCGCCGCCCTCGTCGGCGCGGCCGGACGCCGAGGAGGCGGTCCACGCGTCGAGGGCGGCCCGGTCGACCTTGCCGTTGCCGGTCAGCGGGATGCGGTCGACGATCTGGAGTTCGGCCGGGACCATGTAGCCGGGCAGCCGGTCGGCGGCGTGCGCGAGCAGCGTCTCCGGGCGCAGCGGGGCACGGTCGGCCTTGAACCGGGACGCGAAGACGTGCTGGCCGATCCCGGAGAGCGCGCTGTCCTGCGCGGGCAGGCAGAACGCGAGCTCGGCGCCCGCCTCACGCAGCATCCGCAGCCACTGGTCGCGGCCGAGGAAGGTCTGCCCGGTCTCGGCGCGCTCGTCCTCGAACCCGTGGAGTCCGGCGTTGAACTCCATGGAGGTCATGACGTGGTAGGCGTCCCGGGTGGCCTCGATGAAGACCAGCCAGCCGCCGGGGGCGAGCAGTTCGCGCAGCCGGGCCAGGACCTTGCCGGCGTGGACGGAGTTGTGCAGGACGTTGGCGAGCAGGATCACGTCGAAGGAGTTCGGGGCGAGGCCCTGGGCGCGGGGGTCGCGGTTGAGGTCGAACAGCCCGTAGCGGACCCAGGGGTGGTCGCGGAAGGTGTCGGCGGCGGCCGTGAGGAAGAAGTGGGACAGGTCCGTGAACAGGTAGTCGACGTTCAGGCCGTCCAGCGCGGGTACGAGGACCGTGCTGGTGCCGCCCACCCCGGCCCCGATCTCCAGCAGCCGCAGCGGCTCGCCGCCGGGGTGCGCGCGGGCGATGTCGCGCAGCGCGGAGACCACGACGGCGTTGTTGTGGCGGCTGATGAGGTTGTCGCGGTAGGCGGCCTCGGCGGTGTCCAGGCGGCCCTCCGGGAAGAGGAGCGTCTTCAGGTCTATCTCGTTGCGCAGCAACGGGGCGAGGTGCTCCTCGGAGACCCGGTGGTAGCGGACGAGTTCGGCGCCCCAGCGGATCCGGGGTTCGAGCGCGTCGATGCGGCGCAGCACGTCCGCGCGCTCCTCGTCCGGCTCGGCGAGCAGGTCGCGGTAGCGGCCGGTGTCCGCATCCCGGGTCACCCGGCCCTCCTGCTCCAGGCCGGCCAGCCAGCGTCGTACGAGGTAGTGGTTCTCGGGGGCGGCGGCGACGGCCTCGACGACCTCCTGCGCGGTGTGCGCGGCGGCCGGGCCGGCGAACAGGCCGCAGGCGCGGAACAGGGCGGCCATCGCCTGCAGGGCGGACAGGTCGAGCAGGGCGACCATGTCGGCGATCTCCGTGTCGGCGACGTCCCGGGTGGTCCCGAGGCCGGCCGCGGCCGCCCGTTCGGCCAGTGCCGCGGGCAGCGGGGGCGCCTCGGCGGGGGCAGGCTCGGCGAACGCGACGAGGGTACGGGCGCCGCCCTCGCCCTGCACGGTGGCGGCGGCCGCCGCGGCGGCGGGGTGGGCGAGCAGCGTGGCCTCCACCTCGGCGAGTTCGACCCGGTGCCCGTTCAGCTTGACCTGGCGGTCCGCCCGGCCGAGGAACTCGATCTCGCCGTCGGGGCGCCGGCGGCCCAGGTCGCCGGTGCGGTAGAGCCGTTCGCCGCTCGCCGGGTGGGTGACGAACCGTTCCGCCGTGCGTTCGGGGTCGCCGAGATAGCCGAGGGCGAGGCCGTCGCCCGCGATGTACAGCTCGCCGGTGACATGGGTGGGACACTCGCGCATCAGCGTGTCGAGGACGTGGAAGCGCTGGTTGGCGAGCGGCCTGCCGTACGGGATGCTGCCGAGGTCGGGGTCGACCGTGCCGACGCGGTGGTGGATCGACCAGATGGCCGCCTCGGTGGCGCCGCCGAGGCTCACCACGTCGAGCCCGGGGACGCGGCGCCGGATCGCGTCGGGCAGGGTGACCGGGATCCAGTCGCCGGACAGCAGGGCCAGCCGCAGCCGGGAGACGTCCGCCGCGGGGTCGGTGCGCAGGTACTCCTCCAGCATCTGCATCTGTGCGGGGACGGAGTTCCACAGGGTGACGTCGTACCGGGCGAGCAGGTCCGCCCAGTGGGCGGGGTCGCCGCGGCGGGCGGGGTCGGGCAGGACCAGGGCGCCGCCGGCCGCGAGGGGGCCGAAGAGGTCGTAGACGGAGAGGTCGAAGCCGAGCTGGGCCAGTCCGAGGACCCGGTCGTCGGCGGTGACGGAGAACCGGGCGTTGATGTCGTCGACGGTGTTGCGTGCGGCGGCATGGGTGATCATGACGCCCTTGGGGACGCCGGTGGAGCCGGAGGTGTAGATCACGTAGGCGAGGTCGCCGGGCGCGGCCCGGTTCCCGGGACACCGGTCGGTGGGCTCAAGGGTGTCGACGGCGACGGCGCGGACGCCGGACGGCAGGTCCAGGCCGGGCAGGAGCCGGGACTGGGTGAGGACGACGCGCGCGCCGGCGTCGGTGAGGACGGTGGCGCGGCGCAGCGCGGGCTGCGTGGTGTCGACGGGCAGGTAGGCGCCGTCGGCGAGGAGCACGCCGAAGGCCGCGACGGCCTGCTCCCAGCCCTTGTCCATGACGATGCCGACGCGCTCGCCCGTCCGGACCCCGGCGGACGCGAGGGCGGCGGCCACCGCCCGGGCGCGGCCGAGGAGTTCGCCGTAGCCGAGGGTGCGGGAGGGGGTGATGACGGCGGGCCGGCCGGGGGTGCGTTCCGCCTGGGCGACGACGGCGGTGTGCAGGAGCCCTTCGGGCCGGGGCCCGGCCGTGTCGTTGACGGCGGCGAGGGTGGCGGCCTGGCGGGCGGGCAGCCCCACGGGGGCGGTCTGCGACCAGGTGGCGGGCTCCTCGACCAGCCGGCGCACCAGGTCGGCGAAGGCGGCGAACATGTCCGCGGCCACGCCGTCGGGCAGGACGCCGTCGCGCACGTCCCAGTGGGCGAGGAGGCCGCCGCCGTCCTCCATCACCTGGCAGTCGATCCACACCTGAGGGGTCTGCGTGATGCCGTGGACGAGTTCGCCGTCCGGCATCAGGGAAGGCGCGGCGTCGGTGCCGGTGCCGGTGCCGCCGAGCGTGCTGGTGAAGGTCACCGGGAGCAGGGCCTCGCCACGGCCACGGCGGCGGGCCAGCTCGCGCAGGACCTCCACACCGGAGCACAGCCGGTGGTCCATGTCCTCCCAGAGCCGGGCCTGGACGGTGCGCATGCGCTCGCTCAGGGTCGTGCCCTCGGTGAGGTCGACGGCGAGCAGGCTGGTGGAGCTGAAGTCGCCGATGACGCGGTCGACGTCGGGGTGCAGCGGCAGCCGGTTCTGCACGGTGAGGCTGAGCGTGAACCGGGGCGCGCGGCTCCACCGGCCGACGGTCTCGGCGAAGGCCTGCAGCAGCACGCCGGAGGCGGTGACGCCGGTCTCCGTGGCGCGCCGGCCGAGGGTGCGGGTCTGCTCGGCGGTGAGCCGCAGCCCGTGCCGGGTGAAGCGCGGTGGCGCGGCCGGGGCGTCGGTGCGCAGTGGCAGATCGGGGGCGGGCGGCAGGCTGTCGATCCGGTCCCACCAGTAGGCGCGGTCCCGCTGGTGACGGGTGCCCTCGCGGGTGCGTACGGCCGCGAGGACGTAGTCACGGAAGGTCGCTCCCGGCGGACCGGTCCGCCGGGAGCCGGTACCCGGCGAGTCGGTGCACAGCGCGCCGAGTTCGCCGAGCAGCAGCCGGATGCTGCTGTAGTCGCAGATGAGCAGGTCCACGGCGACGTGCAGCAGCAGCGCCCGGTCGGTGTCGGTGACGCGGACGTCGAACAGCGGCCACTGGTCGGTCTGCCGGACCTGGTGGGACATCTCGCCGCGGGTCGCCTCCACGGCCCGGGTGCGGGTCTCCTCGTCGGCGCCCCGCAGGTCCTCGTGGCGGACCCGGTAGTGCGGCACCTCGGGCAGGACACGCTGATGGCCCTCGGCGGAGACGACGGCCCGCAGCATGGGGTGGCGCCGGATCAGCTCGTTCCAGGCCCGCTCGATCCGGTCGGCTCCCCAGTGCGGCAGCGCGATCTCCAGATAGCCGTGGCAGGCGACCCCGCCGTAGTCGAACGCCTCGCTGCGGCCGAGCAGATACGCCGACTGGACGTCCGTGAGCGGGAACGGCTCGTGCGCCGACGCCGGGTCGGCGACGACGGCCGGCCCGAACTCCCGCTCGCGCAGCAGGGCGAGCACGGCGTCCCGGTGGGTCCGAAGGGTCTCCAGCCGCTCCGGCGTCAGCGCCCCCTTGGGGGCGCGGTAGCGCAGCCGCCCGTCCTCCTCGTACATCGTCACACCGGCCGCGCTCAGCTCGGCCACGAACTCCCCGACATTCACGATGCGTTGCCCCTTCTCGCCGTGTCGTCCACCCCGAGGCGGCCATGAGACATCCGCCAGCCTCACGGATCCGGCCTAGCGAAGTTCTGGATGACGGCAGGGGTGCGGAGCGGGGCGCTCCGAGCAGGCGTGCACAGGGGTGGCCGACGGCCTCACGGCCGCCCCCGGCCCGGTCGCGTCCGCGCGGTCCCTACGATCGGCACATGAGTGCGTGGACGAAGAGCCTGGACGCGGCAGGGGTACGGGAGCCGGGGGTGCGCCGGGACTACGACGCCCAGCGGCGGCTGGTACGGCGCTACCGGCGGACCGCCTACCTCGCGGCGAGGCTGCTGCTCCCCCGGCACCTGCTGCCCCACGTGGTGGCGGCGACGGCCCTGATGCACCACGGCGACAACCTGCTGGACACCGGGCCCCGGCCGCGGCGCGAGGCGGCCTGGGCGGCCTGGGAGCGGCAGGTGCGCGAGGCGCTGCGGACGGGGACGAGCGAGGACCCGCTGCTCCGCGCCTTCCTGCACACCCTGTCCGCCCGTCCCCGGCTGCGCGGCACGGTGGAGACGTACCTGTCGACCGCCGCGGCCGAACTGGACTTCACCGGCTTCGCCACCGAGGCCGACTACCAGGCCTATCTGGACGCCTACTCCCTCCCCGCCTTCCTGCTGGTCGCCGATCTGCTCGGGCCCGGGCAGGAGGCGGAGGCCCGGGCCCACCGGGCCGCGTGCCGGACCTTCATCGACGGCAGCCAGCGGCTCGACTTCGTCAACGACCTCGCCGAGGACCTGAGGGAGGGGCACGTCGGTATCCCGGCCGAGACGCTGCGGCGGTACGCGCTGAGCGTGGCGGACCTGGCGGCGGGTACGGCCGGCGGCGCCCTGGACGCGCTGGTGGCGGACCAGGCCGGCGCCGCCCGCGCCAGTCTGCTGGACGCCCGCGAGCTGCCGGCGCTCACCCCCGCGCCCGGCCGGCGGCTGGTCCGTGCGCTGCTCGACATCGAACTGCTCACCGTGGACGCGGTACTGGCCCGGGGCGCGAAGGTGCTGCACGGCTCCGCGCGTCCACCGCTGGCCGGCACCCTGCGCGTCCTGGCCCGCCGCGGCTGACGCGACCGGGCGGTCAGCCGGCCGGCGCCGGGATCCGGGCCCGCCAGGGGATCCTCAGGGCCGTCAGGGTGACGATCGAGGCCGACACGGCGACCGTGGCCATGCCCAGGGTCAGGTTCGCGGCGCCGGCGACGAAGCCGATCAGCGCGGGACCGGCCAGCAGCCCCGTGGTGCCCATCGCGGCGACCAGGGCGAGGGCGTCCGGGCCGCGCTCGGCCGCCGCGACGTACACGCACGGGGTGACGGAGGCGGCGCCGAGGCCGACACAGGCGAAGCCGAGGAGCGTCGGCACCACCCCGCCGGCGAGCAGCGCCAGGGCCAGGCCGACGGCGGCCAGGGCGCTGCCGGTGCGCACCACCCGGCCGTCGCCCCACCGGTCCCGCCAGCGGTCCGCGCGCGACCGGGCCAGCAGCATCATCACGGAGACGACCGCGATGCCCAGCGGCGCCACGGACGCCGACGCCTTGACCACGTCCTTCAGATAGAGCGTCGACCAGTCGTTCATCGCGCCCTCGGTGATCGTGCCGAAGGCCATCGCACAGCCCATCAGCAGCGTCGTCCAGGACGGCAGGGACCGACGACGGCGCCGCCCGGGCCCGCTCGCCGGCCCGGACCCGGTGGGGGCCGGCAGGGCCGGACGGGCGCCGGCGAGCAGGAGCAGCGACAGCGCACCGGCCACGGCGAAGTGCACGGGCACCGATCCCGTCAGGGTCGTCACACCGGAGCTCAGCAGGGCGCCGGCGAGCAGCCCGGCGCTGAACGTGGCGTGCAGCTGGGACATGGCGGTGCGTCCGTACGTCCGCTCCAGCGCGGCGCCCTGCGCGTTCATCGCGACGTTGAGGCAGCCGACCGCGACGCCGTCGGCGCACACGGCCACCAGGGCGAGCGGATAGTCCGGTACGGCGGCCAGGGGCGCCAGTACGACGACGAGACCCAGGGCCGAGGCCAGGGAGAGCCGCCGTGCGCCGAGGCGTCTCATCAGCACGGCGACCAGCGGGAACGAGGCCGCCGCACCGGCCCCGCAGGCCATCAGCAGCAGGCCCACCTCCCCGGCTCCCAGGTCCAGCCGGGTCCCCAGCGCGGGGAGGCGGGAGACCCAGGTGCCGTACTGGAAGCCGAGGAAGCAGAAGAGGGCCGCGATCGACCACTTCACGCGCCGGAAGGAGGGCGTGGGCATCAACTGGCCTCTCGCAGCGCGGCCAGCGGCGCCGACATGTAGACCGCGCCGCCGCCGTAGCCGGCGGGCAGCCGCGCCTCGGGGTGCGGGCGGTAGCCGTTCGCCCGCCAGAAGGACTCCTTGCCGGCGACGGCGACCAGCGACATGGTCGTGAAGCCGCGGGTGCGGGCCACGTCCGTCAGGTGGTGGACGAGACGGGTGCCGAGCCCTCTGCGCCGCAGGGGGGCGGTGACGACGAGGTCGTGCAGGTGGAGGTTGGCGCAGCGGTGGACCGCCCGCTCGCTCCGCGCCGGTTCGGGGCAGCGGAACATCGGGTAGGGCAGGGCGAGGACGTAGCCCGCGACGCGGTCGCCGGCGTCCAGGACGAAGCAGGTGCCCGCCGGGGCCCGGGACCGCAGCGCGGCCTCGCCCTCCGTCAGCGGGGTGTCCGCGTACGCCGCCGCCTCCAGGGCCGCGATCTCGGGCCAGTCGGCCTCGGTGATGCCCCGGATGAGGCCTGACATGTCAGTGGTGTCCTTCCTGGCGGCGCACGCACACGCAGGGCAGCGGGCGGATGCCGTTGAAGCCCTGGGTCGTGTAGCTGGTGGCGTAGGCGCCGGCGGAGAGGATCCACACCGGGTCGCCGGAGACGAGGGACGCGGGGACGCGCACCGGGTGCCGGCCGCCGCCGTAGGCGTCGTCGCTGTCGCAGGTGGGGCCGGCGACGACCGCGAGGACGTGCTCCTCGTCCGCCGCGTGCCCCGGGAAGACCATGTGGTGCGTCAACCGGTCCATCTCGTAGAGGCCGTTGAACTTGCCGCAGCTGAGGTAGAGCCAGTGGACGCCGGTTCCGTCCGGCTGCCGGCGGCGGGTGAGCCGGGAGACGTGGGCGCGGACGGCACCGTGGTCGGCGACCAGGTGGCGGCCGGGCTCCATGACGAAGCCGAGCGGGGCGGGGCTGAGGGCGCGCAGGTGGTCCATGCCCTCGCGGAGCACGGTGAAGATCTTGTCCAGGGGCGGGTCGAGGGGGTTGCCGTGCCGGTCCCGGTAGCCGAGCGCGGGCAGGCCGCCGCCGAGGTTGACGTGGTCGAGCACGATCCCCCGCCCGGCCAGCGCCGTCAGGGTCGCGGCGAGGGTGTCGAGTGCCTGCTGCCAGGCCTCGCCGGTCATCTGCTGGGAGCCGACGTGCACGGACAGACCGGCCGGGGTGAGACCGGCCTCGCGGGCCGTGGCCAGCACCCGGACGGCGTCCCCCGGGCTGCAGCCGAACTTGCGGTTGAGGCCCCACAGGGCGCCGTCCCCGCTGGTGGCGAGGCGGCAGAAGACGCGGGCGCCGGGGGCGTGCCGGGCGATCGCGGTGACGTCCTCGACGCTGTCGGTGGCGAAGGTGCCGACACCCAGGCGGTGCGCCGCGGCGATGTCCCGGTCGGACTTGACGGTGTTGCCGTAGTGGATGTGGTGCGGCTGCGCGCCGGCGTTGAGTGCCTGGATGATCTCGGTGGGGCTCGCCGCGTCGAATCCCGCCCCGCGGACGGCCAGGCAGTGCAGGACCTCGTCGACGGGGCATGCCTTCAGGGCGAAGCGGATGCGGATGCCGGGCAACTCGGCGAGCAGGGCGTCGTATTGGTGTTCTATGCCGGTGAGGTGGTAGACGATGCGGTCGGATTCCGCCGCGGCCGGGCATCCGTCGCGCCCGCGCTGCTTCGGGGCGCTCATGTGCGGGCCGCCTCGATCAGCGCCGGCCAGGACTCGGCCAGGTACGCGTGGTCCTCGATGTCCGACCGGGCCTCGTCCAGTAACTGACGTCGCTGCATGAGAAGTTGACCGGCGAACGTCTCGTAGCGGCCGCCCAGTTTGCGGTAGGCGGTGTCGATGCGGTCCAGGCGCCAGACGTTCTCGGTGCGGTCCAGCCCGGTGCTGTCCCGCAGCAGCTCCACGATCCGGTCGGGGCGTACCCGATGCCGCTCGTCCAGCAGCCCGGTGCCTTCGGCGGCCATGCGGTCGTAGACGTGGTGGAAGTAGAGCATCGACAGCAGGAACTTCACGAACCGCCGCTGGTAGGCCGGGAACCCGCTGTCGGTGCGGCGTTCCGGGGTGTGGAAGTTCTCGATGTGCCGGTTGTGCAGGACCCCGGGCAGGCCCGCGTCGTGGACCAGGTGGAGGAGGAAGTAGTCGCTGCCGATGGTGTCGGTGGCCGGTGGCAGCGGGACGCGTTCGTACACCGCGCGGTCGAAGGCGACGTTGCACATGTCGACGCGCATGGGGTCGACGACGGTGAGGGTCGAGCGGTCCCCGGTGAACGGGGCCGTCCCCGCGCCGGTGAAGGACTCCTCCACCAGGCGCCGTGTGCGGTCCTCCGGCCGGCCGCCGGGCGCCCAGAGGCCGACGACGTCGCGGTACACGCCCGCGTCCAGGCGTCGTATCTCTCCGATGTCGACGGAGAGTTCACCGATGAAGGAGGCGCCCGCCAGCGACACCGGGCGCTCGCGCAGTGCGGTGTCGAGGTCGGTGCGCAGGCCGCCGGCCACGGCCTCGGCGGCGGGCCTGCCCAGCCAGGGCAGTTCGTGGTGGACGGGGAACACCGGTCGCCCGGCGTGGAGCTGGTAGCGGCTGTCGGAGTCCCTGCGGTGCAGCGAGTGGCAGCCGAGGGCGGCGGCCAGCAGGAAGGCGCGGTTGGTGCAGGCGCCGTAGGAGAGGGCCGGCGGGAGCATGAGGCGCAGCAGGCGGTCGGGGTCGGGCAGGCCGGCCCGCTCGACGGTGCGGCGCAGGAAGACGCGCTGGACGTGCTCGTCGAAGTGGTGGACGGTGACGCCGGCCGCCGGGCGGAGGGCGGCGACGACGCGGGCGTGCTCGGCGCGGGTGCGGTCGTCGGAGGAGTCGAGGATCAGCAGCTGGGCGTCGGTGCCGTGGCGGCCCGCCGCGTGGGCGGCCTCTTCGTGGAGGGCGGTGAGGGTGGCGGAGCAGGCCCGGTCGGTCGGCAGGCAGAGGCAGATGCGCTGGTTCACCGTGCCTCTTCCGCGACGGTGGTCCAGGAGTCCAGACCGAGCAGTCTTCTGCCGAGCGGGGTGAGCGTGGCGGGCCCGTACCGGTCGGCCTCGGGCTCGCGGGCGTCGCCGAGGAGGGTGGCGTTCCAGTCGGGGGTGGCCAGGGTGCGCCAGGACTCCACGCGGGAGTCGCGCAGGGCGGTGTGCTCCTCCAGGGCGGGCATCATCGACAGGTACTGGACGGCTCGGACAGCGTTGTCAGAGAGGTTCGGTGCCACGCCGTGCGCCAGCAGCCCGTTGAAGATGAGCAGGTCGCCGGCCTGGAGGTCGGGGCGGACCACCGGGAACTCGGCGCGGTCGGTGCCGGGCCGGACCGGGTCGCGGCCGGGCGGCCGGCCCAGGCGCCACTCCTCCAGGCGGCGGAAGAGTTCGGGGGCGCACTGGAAGCCGCCGAGTTCGGGCCGGGTGTCGCACAGCGCGACGATGCCCTGGACGCGTTGCGGCAGCACCGCGAGGGTGGTGTCGACGTCCCAGTGCAGCTCGATGTCGAAGCCCTCGTCGGTGGGCTCGATCAGGGAGCGGGAGCGGGTGCGTACGTTGGGCGGATTGAGGTTGAGCCGGTCCAGGGTGACCCACAGCTCCGCGCAGTCCCACACGTCCGCGAAGGCGTCGTAGACCCGTCGCGTCTGGCGGCTGTCCCACAGGAGCTGGTGGTGGTAGGCCTCGACGAAGCCGTAGATGTACAGGTGCCGGTCGAGTTCGGAGCGGAACCGCGGCTCGTCGTACCAGGTGTCGGGGCGGTCGGGGTCGAGGCCCTGGAAGTCCCAGGCGAATGCGAGGAGTTGTTTGGCCTCGCCGGGGGTGATGGCCTCGCGTACGACGACGTAGCCGTACGTCTGCCAGAAGGCGAAGTCCTCCTCGGAGAGCACCCTGAGCGGCCGGGTCTTCTCGATGTGGCGCAGGGGGGTCGGGGCGAGGTAGGTCTCGCCGTCGGCGCTGAAGTAGGGGCGCGCCGAGGCGGCTCGGTGGAGGTGGGGATGGGAGTGGGGCGTCCGCATGCGATTCCTCTGGAACACAAGTTCGGTTGGGATCCGGGAAAAGAGCAAGATCGAGCAGGCCGCCCGCGGGTGCGGGCGGCCTGGGGGCCCGTGGGTCAGCCGGCGACGACGGCCTCCGCCGCCGCCACGCCGCACACGCGGGCGGCGCCGTAGGTGGCGATGTGCAGGGCGCCGCGCGGGGCGGCCTGCGGCAGGCCCATCTCCACGACGACGGTGTCGGGGCGGGCGGCGAGCAGGGCGTCGAGGGCGGAGCCCATCCAGGCGTGCCGGTGCTCGTCGCGTACCACGGCGACGATCCGGCGGCCGTCGGCGGCGGCGAGCGCCTCCGGGGCGGCGCCCTCGCCGGTGAAGGAGCCGGAGGTGGTGCCGGGCAGCAGCCGTTCGAGCTCGGCGGCCACGCCCCAGGGGGTCTGGTCGCCGACGGCGATGTTGCGGGCCGGCTCGAACTGGGCGACGTACACCGGCGCGGTGACCGGTGCCGCGGCGCCGGTGCGGGTCAGGGCGAGGGCGCGGCGGGCCGCGGTGAGGCCGATCTGAGGGGCGGGCTCGGTGTCCGCCGCGCCGCTGCGGGCCCCGGCCGTCCACCGGGCCAGCTCGCGCACCCTGGCGGCGGCGTCGGCCAGCCGCTCCTCGGGCAGCTCCCCGGAGCGCACGGCGGCCACGAGCGCGTCCCGCAGCCTCAGCACGGTGCCCTCGTCGCACAGTCCGCCGCCGACACAGATGGCGTCGGCGCCGGCCGCGATGGCGAGGACCACGCCGTGCTCCAGGCCGTAGGTGCCGGAGATGGCGCGCATCTCCATGCCGTCGGTGACGATCAGTCCCTGGTAGCCGAGTTCGCCGCGCAGCAGCTCGGTGAGGATGCGGCGGGAGAGGGTGCCGGGGCGGTCGGGGTCGAGGGCGGGCACGAGGATGTGCGCGCTCATGATCGCCCGGGTGCCGGCGGCGATGGCCGCGCGGAACGGGGGCAGTTCGCGGGCGTAGAGGGTGTCGGCGTCGACGTCGATGCGGGGCACGGCGTGATGGGAGTCGACGTTGGTGTCGCCATGACCGGGGAAGTGCTTGGTGCAGGCGGCGACGCCGGTGGACTGCAGGCCCTCGACCCAGGCCGCGGTGTGCCGGGCGACCAGGCCGGTGCTCGCGCCGAAGGAGCGGACGCCGATGACGGGGTTGTCGGGGTTGGCGTTGACGTCGGCGGAGGGCGCCCAGTCGAAGGTGACGCCGCAGGCGGCCAGGCGCCGGCCGAGTTCGCGGGAGACGGCCCGGGTGAGGCCGGGGTCGTCGACGGCGCCGAGGGCGTGGTTGCCGGGGAAGGAGGAGCCGGTGCGCACGTCGAGGCGGGTGACGTCGCCGCTCTCCTCGTCGATGGCGACCAGCAGGTCGTCCCGCTCGGCACGCAGCTGGGCGGTGAGGGCGGCGACCTGCTCCTCGCTGACGACGTTGCGGCCGAACAGGGCGACGGAGGCGAGGCCCTCGCCGAGGCGGCGGCGCACCCAGTCGGGCGCGGTGGTGCCGTCGAACCCCGGCTGCAGCACCGCGAGGGCGTCCCTGGTGAGGGTGTGACCCGCGGCGGAGCCGCTGTCCGATCCCGTGGTGGCGAGTGTGGTCATCGGCGGGGTCATCCCTTCACGGCGCCGTCGGTGAGACCGCTGACAGCCTTGCGTTGCAGGAAGATGAAGAGGATCAGGATGGGCAGCGCGAACAGGGACGAGGCGGCCATCGTGGCGCCCCAGTCGTCGCCGAAGGCGGTCTGGAACTGCGACAGCCACAGCGGCAGGGTCTGCTTCTCGTTGTCCTTGTTGAGGATCAGGACGAGCGGGAACTCGTTCCAGGCGGTGATGAAGCCGAACAGCGAGGTGGCCATGAGGCCGGGCGCGAGCAGCGGGAAGATCACCCGGCGGAAGGCCTGGACGCGGGTGCAGCCGTCGACCATCGCGGACTCCTCCAGCTCCTTGGGCACGGCGGCGACGTAGCCGCGCAGCGTCAGGACGGTCAGAGGCAGCACCATCATCGTGTAGAAGACGGTGAGCGGGACCAGGCTGTCGAGCATGTCGTTGTCCCGGACGATCATGTACATGGCGATGATCATGACCTCCCAGGGGGCCATCTGCGCCAGCATGAAGGTCACGATGAGCCCGCGCCGTCCCCTGAACCGCATCCGGGCGAGCGCGAAGGCGGCGAACAGGGCGATGACGAGGGAGAGCAGCACCGAACAGATCGTCACCGTCACGGAGTTGCCGACCAGCGTCCAGAAGTTGTCCGCGTCGACGGCCTTCTTGAAGTGGCTGAACGTGACGTTCGTCGGGAACCACACCGGGTTCTCGGAGATGATGTCGCCGGTCGGCTTGAAGGCCGTCGCGAACATCCAGTAGACGGGGAACACGAAGCCGACGCAGAGGACTACGGCGGTCGCGTTGGGCCACACTCGGCCGACGAGCGAGCGCTTCACAGCTCGTCCTCCTCTTGCTTGAGCACCATGCGCAGGTAGTACGAGGTCATGACGAGCAGCACCAGGACGGTCAGGAACGAGATGGCGGCGCCGACGCCGAAGTGCTGGTTGCCGACGCCCTGGACGAAGGCGTAGATCGGCAGCGTCTCGGTGAGGTGGTCGGGGCCGCCCCCGTTGATCGCGAAGATCTGCGGGAACGCCTTGAAGATCCAGATGACCTCGAGGAAGGTCGTGGAGTACAGGAAGGGCCGCAGGATGGGGAAGGTCACCGAGGTGAAGCTCTTCCAGGCGCCGGCACCGTCCAGGGACGCGGCCTCGTACAGCTCCCTGGGGATCGTGGTGGTGGCGGCGTAGAGGTTGATCGCCACGAAGGGGACCGACCCCCAGACGAGCAGCAGGATGATCACGGTGAACGTGGAGGTCTGGCTGCCGGTCCAGTTGTAGTCGGCCATGGAGTGCCAGCCCAGCTTGTCCAGGACCCAGTTGACGACGCCGAAGCGCTGGGCGAACAGCCACTGGTAGACGGTGGTGGACGCGAGGATCGGCATGGCCCAGGCGAGGACGAGAGCGACCATGAGCAGCAGCCGCATCCTCTTGCCGAGGCGGGCCAGGAGCAGCCCGACGAGGGTGCCGATGACCATGATCAGGACGACGTTGATCGCGGTGAAGACCACCGAGCGCTCGACGACGTTCCAGAAGTCCGAACCGGTCAGGACCTCTTTGTAGTTGTCGACCCCGTTCCACTCGGTGAGGTGCTGGATGAGCTGGCGCGGGTTGAGGTTCTGGAACGACAGCATGCCGTTCTTCACCAGGGGCCAGCCGAGCAGGACCAGGGTGGCCAGCAGCGCCGGCAGCAGCAGGAGATAGGGGGCGGCGGCTCCGCGCCGGGCGGAGGGCCGGGAGCCGCGGTCCTCACCCGTCGGCGGGCCGGGTGTCCTGGCCTTGCGGACAGCGGGCTGTCCGGCCGTGTCCGTGCCTTCGGTCTGCACTGACATGAGTTGTCATCTCTTCCGTGGCCGTACGAATGCGTGTGCCCTGCGCACGGCAAGGGACGCGCACGGCACCTGGGGCCGGGGGCGCCCGGACGGGCGCCCCCGGTGCGGGACTAGTTCTGCTGGGCCAGGCGCTTGTCGATCTCGGACTGGACGTCCTTGGCGGCGGCGGCCGGGGCCTTACCGTTCAGGACCGCGGTCATGTAGGACTTGATCGGGTTCGGGGTGTTCTCCACCGCGGCCCACTCCGGGATCAGCGGCGTGGTGCCGCCGACGGCGGCGGCCGGCGCGGCGGCCTCGGCGGCGCCGTTGCCCCCCAGGTTGGTCTGCAGGGCCGTCTTGTTCGGGATGACGCCGTTGAGCTTGGACAGCTCGCCCTCGTACTGGTCGGACAGGGCGATCTTCAAGAACTCCTTGGCCAGCGACTGCTTCTTGCTGCCCTGGGCGATGGCGAGGTTGGAGCCGCCGAGGAAGACGCCCTCGGGCTTGTCGGCGCTCTCACCGGGGATGGTGAAGTAGCCGAGGTCCTTCTCGATGGCCTTGTTGGCCTGGATCGCGGTGCCGGCCTCCCAGCCCATGCCGATGAACGCGCCGGTCTTGCCCTTGGCGAAGACCGTGGCCTGCTGCGGGGTGGCCTCGTCCTTGTCCTTGGGGGCCTTGGAGAAGGCGGCGTACTTCTTGTAGATCTCCATGGCCGCGGTGACCTTCGGGTCGGCGAGGTTGGAGACGTACTTGTCGCCCTGCTTCTTCACCAGGTCGCCGCCCTGACCGATGATCAGGCCGTCGAAGAAGTACCAGTTCTGGCCCGGCAGGTAGATCGGCTCGGCGTCCGTCTTCTTGCCGATGGTCTGCAGGTCCTTGAGGAACTCGTCGCGGGTCTTCGGGGTGGACTTGATGCCCGCCTTCGCCCAGATCGCCTTGTTGTAGACCACGACGCGGTTGGCGAAGTACCAGGGAGCGGCGTACTGCTTGCCCTCGTAGACGGAGGACTGGGAGACCGACGGCGTCCAGTCGGAGCCGATCTCCTTCTTCAGGTCGGCCAGGTCGGCGAGGCCGCCGGTGGCCGCGTAGGCGGGGGTCTGGGTGTTGCCGACCTCGATGACGTCCGGCGGGTTGTCCTCGGAGAGGGCGGTGGTGATCTTCTGCTGGATCCCGTCCCACTTCTGGATCTCGAACTTCAGCTTCGCGCCGGTCTTCTTCTCGAACGCGGCCTGGACGTCCTTGGACCACTGCGGCGGCGCGGAGCCGTCCATGGTCCAGACCGTCAGGGTCTGGCCCTTCCAGCTCTCCGGTCCCGCGTCCTTGCCGCTGTCCTTGCCGTCGTTTCCGCCACACGCCGCAACGGAGACCATCATGCCCGCGATCACGATCGCGGCAGCGAGCTTGCGCTTCACGCCACCCTCCTCAGGGATGCCACTAACCCCCCACGCCCTCGGCGGTGACCTGCGTACGACGCTGTTGCACGTAGGGCTCGGGACCTGGCCACTAATGGTGTAGACCAGTACGGTGGAGCTTGGCCTAGACCTTTCGGGGTGTCAAGGGTGGTCCAGGAAGCCGGTGGAGGCCGTTACGAGAAAGTCACCGGAGCGCGTCCGTCCGCATACGACCCTTTTGACCCACCGGAGTTCACCGGCGCCCGCCGGAGGGAGTTGGACTAGACCATAGGGCAGTGGGTCGCTATAACGGGAGCCCACCGACACAGCCGGGAAGGCAGGCATGACCATCGACGCCGGCAGCGCGCGCGTGCCGAAGTACTACCGGATCAAACAGCAACTGCTCGCCATGGCCGACGCGCTGCAGCCCGGCTCGGCCATGCCGGCGGAGCGGCTGCTCGCCGTCCGGTTCGACACCTCACGGACCACCGTCCGCCAGGCGCTCCAGGAGTTGGTCGGCGAGGGCCGGCTCGACCGGATCCAGGGCAAGGGCACGTTCGTCGCCCAGCCCAAGCTGTACCGCACGCTCCAGCTGACCTCGCACACCGAGGACATGCGCGCACAGGGGCTCACCCCCTCCTCGCAGATGCTGGACGTCGGCGAGGTGCCGGCGGACGAGCGGCTGGCGCGGCTGCTCGGCATCGCCATCGGGGAGCGGGTGCTGCGCATCGAACGGCTGCGGCTGGCCGGCGGCGACCCCATGGCGATCGAGACGACCCATCTGTCGGTGCGGCGCTTCCCCGGGCTGCGCGCGTCCCTGACCCGGTACCCCTCGCTCTACACCGCGCTCGCCGAGGTGTACGGCGTCCACCTCACGGAGGCCGACGAGACCATCGAGACCTCCCTGTCCACCCCGCGCGAGGCCCAGCTGCTCGCCACCGACGTGGGCCTGCCGATGCTGCTGCTGTCCCGGCACTCCCGGGACGCGGAGGGCTCTCCGGTGGAGTGGGTGCGCTCGGTGTACCGGGGCTCCCGGTACAAGTTCGTGGCCGCCCTGCGCCGGCCGGGCATCCCGGTGGTCCGGCACAGGGGCACTCCGCCGGAGCGGGAACTCAGCTCTGGGCGAGGGTGACGTCCTGGTCCGCGACCGCGTGGAGGGCGGGCAGCACGGCGATGCCCGCGGGGCGCATCTCCACGAGTGCGGCCCGGACGTGGGCGGGTCCCGCCTTCAGGTCCTCCGACGAGACCTTCCCCGAGTTCTGCCAGCGGTGTTCGGCGCCGTCGCACTGGGCGAGGCTGCCGCCGACGCCGTGCTGGACGTGCGGGTCGGACTGGCTGACCGAGGAGCCGACGAACACCGGTCCGGTGCCGGCCGTGCAGCGGTAGCCGCCCGAGAGGGTGATCGTGCCGTCGGGCGCGATCCGGCCGGTGGCGTCGACGCCGATGGTCTCGGCGGGGTCCGCGCCGGCCGGCCCGGCGGCGGCGCACAGCAGGGCGACGGCAGCGAGGGCCGTGGCGAGGACGGGGCGTACGGGCATGGGGGACCTCCCGGTTCCGTGGGATGGGCGGCCTCCACTGGTACCGGGCGCCCGCACCGCCGGACGTGACCGTCACCCCATCGGTGGCGCGTCCTGGCACCGTCCGGCCCGGCCGCCGGGAACTCCCCCGTGACCGCCGTCATCGAACCGTCCGGTAGTTGTCCGTGTGTTGTCACGCTTCACGGCGGACGGTTCCGGGGTGTTCACGGCGGGGGCATGGTCTAGGCCCTGTCGTCAAACTCCCGCCTGCCCCGCGACGCCATGCACGCACTCTCGCCGCACCGGGCCCCGACCCAAGTACATCCAGTACGAGGGACGAGGCCCGGCACGCCGAGAGCACGCACCTGACGCCGCAGAGCCCGCCCTCCGGGCGAACGGCGGGAGTTTGACGACAGGACCTAGGAGTGACCGGGCGGCGAGTCGGCCGCCGGCACCGCTCGCATCCGATGTGGAGGTGCGCCATGTGTACCCACTCCCCCTCCTGCGCCGGTCCCGGCACCCTCGTCCGGCACCCCGTGGCCGCCCACCCCGAGCAGGGGTGGACCCTGCTGTGCGACGGCTCGATCGTCTTCGACGACAGCGGGGAGCTGGACCCGGACGGCCGTGTGGTCCCGCCCCGTCGGCTCCCGGCGGACCGGCTCGCCGTGGCCGCCTGACCGGCTACGGCAGCACCGCGAACCCGTCCAGCTCCACCAGCGCCCGCTCGTCCCACAGCCGTACGACCCCGACGACGGCCATCGCGGGATAGTCCCGGCCCGCCGACTCCCGCCAGATGCGCCCGAGTTCACGGGCGTGCTCCCGGTAGGCGGCGACGTCGGTGGCGTAGACGGTGACGCGGGCGAGGTCGGCGGGGGTGCCGCCGGCCGCGCGCAGGGCGGTGAGGAGGTTGCCGAGCGCCTTCTCGAACTGCTCGACGAGCGTGGCCCCGGTGACCTTGCCGTCGGTGTCGAGCGCGGTCTGCCCGGCGAGGAACACCACGCGGGAGCCGGCCGCGACGACGGCGTGCGAGAAGCCCGTGGGCGGGGACAGCTCCGGCGGGTTGACGCGCTCGGTGGTCACTGCTCCTCCTTGTCCGCCGCGGCGTACAACTCCTTGGCGATGATGCCCCGTTGCACCTCGCTCGCCCCCTCGTAGATGCGCGGTGCGCGCACCTCGCGGTAGAGGTGTTCGAGGAGGTGGCCGCGGCGCAGGGCGCGGGCGCCGTGCAGCTGGACGGCGGTGTCGACCACGTACTGCGCCGTCTCGGTGGCGAGCAGCTTGGCCATCGCGGCGCGCCGCGGGACGTCGGCGGCGCCCTCGTCGTACGCCGTCGCCGCCGCGTACACCATCAGCCGGGCCGCCTCCGTGCGCAGCGCCATCTCGGCGACCTGGTGGGAGACGGTCTGCAGCCGCATCAGCGGGCCGCCGAAGGCCTCCCGCCGGCGGGTGTGCCGGACGGTGGCGTCAAGGGCGGCCTGGGCCATGCCGACGGCGAAGGCCCCGACGCTGGGCCGGAAGAGGTTCAGGGTGCCCATGGCGACGGCGAAGCCGCGGTCGGCCTCGCCGAGGACGTCGTCGGCGGTGACGGGCACGGCGTCGAAGTCGAGGGCGCCGAGGGGGTGCGGCGAGATCATCTCCAGGGCGGTGCCGGTGAGTCCGGGCCGGTCGGCGGGGACCAGGAAGGCGGTCACGCCCCGGGATCCGGCGCCGGGCGTGGTGCGGGCGAAGACCGTGTAGAGGTCGGCCTCGGGGGCGTTGGAGATCCAGCACTTGGCGCCGGTGAGCCGCCAGCCGGCGCCGTCCCGTTCCGCCGCCAGGGTGAGCGCCGCCGCGTCCGAACCGGCCCCCGGCTCGCTCAGCGCGAAGGCGGCGACCGCGCTGCCGTCGGCGACCCGGGGCAGCCAGTGCTCGCGCTGTTCCGGGGTGCCGTGGGCGTGCACCGGGTGGGCGCCGAGGCCCTGGAGGGCGAGGGCGGTCTCGGCCTCGGTGCAGGCCTGGGCGAGACACTCGCGCATCAGGCACAGCTCGAGCGCCCCCGAGGTGAACAGCCGGGCGAGCAGGCCCAGTCGGCCGAGTTCGGCGAGGAGCGGCCGGTTGACGCGGCCCGGTTCGCCCTTGTCGGCGAGCGGGCGCAGCCGTTCGGCGGCCAGGGCGCGCAGCTCGGCACACCAGGCGAGCTGCTCCGGTTCGAGTGAGAATGCGGGCACTGCCGGTCCTCCCTCCGGGACGGGCCACCGCGGCCCTCACCGCCACCGTCCGGCGTCATGGCGGCCGGCCACCGACGTTATCGCGGACAGTTGACTGCCGTCACCAACACGATACGCTCGAACCGCGAGCCCGCCAGAACGCCCGTACGGACTGCTTGTCACGGCTAGGCAAGGGGGCGAACCACCGATGCACGTCTCGGCCCACGTCGACACCTTCGCGCGCGACCACCTGCCCCCGCCGGACGAGTGGCCCGAGCTGCGGTTCGACCTGCCGGAGCTGCGCTATCCCGCCCGGCTGAACTGCGCCGCGGAACTGCTGGACCACGCCGACGCGGCACGCCCGGTCTTCCACACCCCGTCCGGCCCCAGCTGGACGTACGGCGAGCTGCGCGGCCACGTCGACCGGATCGCGCACCTGCTCACCGGCGAGCTGGGCGTGGTCCCCGGCAACCGGGTGCTGCTGCGCGGCCCCACCACCCCCCATCTCGCCGCCTGCTGGCTGGCCGTGCTGAAGGCGGGCGCGGTCGCGGTCACCGTCCTGGCCCAGCAGCGCCCGCACGAACTCGCGACCCTGTGCGAGATCGCCCGGGTGCAGCACGCGCTGTGCGACGTCCGGGCGGTGGACGACCTGGCCAAGGCCGAGGTCCCGGGCCTGCGGATCACGACGTACGGCGGTGACGCCCCCGACGACCTGCTGCGCCGCCCGGCGCCGGGCACCCCGTTCCCGGCGGTCGCCACCGCGGC
Source organism: Streptomyces sp. NPDC051133 (assembly GCF_040682635.1). Taxonomy (NCBI): domain Bacteria; kingdom Bacillati; phylum Actinomycetota; class Actinomycetes; order Kitasatosporales; family Streptomycetaceae; genus Streptomyces; species Streptomyces sp. NPDC051133. The sequence continues at coordinate 61,512 of NZ_JBFBBK010000006.1, read as the reverse complement.
CGACGACGTGGCCCTGATCGCCTTCACCTCCGGCACCACGGGTCGCCCGAAAGGGTGCATGCACTTCCACCGGGACGTGCTGGCGATCGCCGACACCTTCTCCCGGCACGTGCTGCGGCCCCGGGGCGACGACGTCTTCACCGGCAGTCCCCCGCTCGGCTTCACCTTCGGCCTCGGCGGACTGGTGATCTTCCCGATGCGCGCGGGCGCCAGCGCCCTGCTCCTGGAACAGGCGGGGCCCAGGCAGCTGCTGCCCGCGATCGCCGGACACCGCGTCTCGGTCCTGTTCACCGCCCCGACCGCGTACCGCGCCATGCTGGACGAACTGGACCGGTACGACGTCTCGTCCCTGCGCCGCTGCGTGTCGGCCGGCGAGAACCTGCCCGCGGCCACCTGGCGGGCTTGGCACGAGCGCACCGGCGTCCGCATCATCAACGGCATCGGCGCCACCGAGCTGCTGCACATCTTCGTCTCCGCCGCCGACGAGCACATCAGACCCGGCACCACCGGCGTCCCGGTCCCGGGCTGGCAGGCGCGGATACAGGACGCCGACGGCGCGCCGGTGCCCGACGGCGAGCCCGGGCTGCTGGCCGTGCGCGGGCCGGTCGGCTGCCGCTATCTCGCCGACCCGCGGCAGCGCGTGTACGTCCGGGGCGGCTGGAACATCACCGGCGACACCTACGTCCGCGAGGCCGACGGCTACTTCCGCTACGTGGCCCGCGCCGACGACATGATCATCTCGGCCGGGTACAACATCGCCGGACCGGAGGTGGAGGACGCCCTGCTGCGCCATCCGGACGTGGTGGAGACGGCGGTCGTGGGCCGCCCCGACGAGGCCCGCGGGCAGATCGCGGTGGCGTACACGGTCCTGCGGGACGGCGCCCGGCGCGACCCCGAGGCGCTGCGCGCCTTCCTCACCTCCGAGCTGGCGCCCTACAAATGCCCCCGCGAGTTCGTCTTCCTCGACGCACTGCCCCGCACGGCCACCGGCAAGCTGCAGCGGTTCCGGCTGCGGGCCGAAGGTGACCGGCGGTGACGCCGACGACCTAAAATGATCAACGTGTCCGAGCAGCACGCCCCCCGGTCCCTCATCGTCACGCTCTACGGCGCGTACGGGCGCTTCATGCCCGGCCCGCTGCCGGTCGCCGAGCTGATCCGGCTGCTGGCCGCGGTCGGTGTCGACGCGCCCTCCGTCCGGTCCTCGGTGTCCCGGCTCAAACGCCGCGGACTGCTGCGGCCGGCCCGCACCCCGTCCGGCGCGGCCGGCTACGAACTCTCGCCCGAGGCACGCCAGTTGCTGCAGGACGGCGACCGCCGGATCTACGCCACGGCACCGCCGCAGGACGAGGGCTGGGTGCTCGCGGTGTTCTCGGTGCCCGAGTCGGAGCGGCAGAAGCGGCACGTGCTGCGCTCCCGGCTGGCCGGCCTGGGGTTCGGCACCGCGGCGCCCGGCGTGTGGATCGCTCCCGCGCGGCTGTACGAGGAGACGCGGCACACGCTGGAACGGCTGCACCTGGACCCGTACGTGGACTTCTTCCGCGGGGCGCACCTGGGCTTCGCGGCCACGGCCGAGGCGGTGGCCCGCTGGTGGGACCTCGCCGCCGTCGCCAAGGAGCACGAGCGCTTCCTGGACGCGCACGCGCCGGTCCTGCGCGGCTGGCAGTGCCGCGACGACACCCCGCCCGAGGAGGCCTACCGCGACTATCTCCTCGCCCTGGACTCCTGGCGCCATCTGCCGTACAGCGACCCGGGTCTGCCCACCGCGCTGCTGCCGGCCGGCTGGCCGGGCGTGCGCTCGGCGGAGGTGTTCCGGGCCCTGCACGAGCGGCTGCGGGACGCGGGCGCGGAGTTCGCCGGGGTGTAGCGCCGGCTCAGGCGCAGAACCGGCGGTACAGCCGCGCCCCGGCCGCCCGGGCACGGCGTGCCGGTCGGGCGAACTCGCGCACGCGCTCCGCCGCGGGCGTGGACCGGGTCGACGTGAAGCGGACCGATGCCAGCGCCGCAGCCGACATGGACCGGCCCGGACGGGGTGCCGGGTGCCCTACCCCGACGAGATACGCCTCTTCGCCCGGCCGCCCGGCCGCTCGACCACTCGACCGCCCGGCGAGCCAGTCACCGTCCGGCCCGATCGCCCACTCGACCGCCGCCCGCCGGTCGGCCACCCGGAAGTACTCGAAGACCACGCTCACGGCCGCAGTACAGCGGACGGCACCGACAGTCAGCCGTCGAGGGTCAGCCGGGGCTTCGGGGCGTCCGTGCGGCCGGTCTGCGGGCGGCGGCTGCCCGCCCGGTACGGCGCGGGCCACCCGGCGCCCGGGCCCTCGTAGCCCTGCTCGGCCGCCGCGTGCAGGGTCCAGTGCGGGTCGTACAGGTGAGGGCGGGCCAGCGCGCACAGGTCGGTGCGGCCGGCGAGGACGAGCGAGTTGACGTCGTCCCACGAGGAGATCGCGCCGACCGCGATCACCGGGACGCCGGCCTCGTGCCGGATGCGGTCGGCGAACGGCGTCTGGTACGACCGCCCGAACTCCGGCTGTTCCTCGGCCACCACCTGCCCGGTGGAGACGTCGATCGCGTCGGCGCCGTGCGCGGCGAAGGCGCGGGCGATCCCGACGGCGTCCTCGGCGGTGGTGCCGCCCTCGGCCCAGTCGGTGGCGGAGATGCGCACCGTCATGGGCCGTTCGGCCGGCCACACCGTGCGGACGGCGTCGAACACCTCCAGCGGGAACCGCAGCCGCTTCTCCAGCGAGCCGCCGTAGGCGTCGGTGCGGCGGTTGGTGAGCGGGGAGAGGAAGCCGGAGAGCAGATAGCCGTGCGCGCAGTGCAGTTCCAGCAGGTCGAAGCCGGCCCGGGCGGCCCGCCACGCCGCGGCGCTGAACTGTTCGCGGATGTCGGTGAGCTGGGCGCGGGAGAGCTCGCGCGGGGTCTGGCTGCCGGGCCGGTACGGCAGCGGGGAGGCGGCGGCGAGGGGCCAGTTGCCCTCGGCGAGCGGCTCGTCCATGCCCTCCCACATCAGCTTCGTCGAACCCTTGCGGCCGGAGTGGCCGAGCTGCACGCCGATCGCGGTGCCGGGCGCCTTGGTGTGCACGAATTCGGTGACGCGCCGCCAGGCCTCGGCCTGCCGGCCGGTGTAGAGGCCGGCGCAGCCCGGGGTGATCCGGCCCTCGGCGCTGACGCAGACCATCTCGGTCATCACCAGGCCGGCCCCGCCGAGGGCGCGGGCGCCGAGGTGGACGAGGTGGAAGTCGCCCGGGACGCCGTCGACCGCCGAGTACATGTCCATCGGGGAGACGACGACCCGGTTGCGCAGGGTCAGTCCGCGCAGCCGGAACGGGGTGAACATGGGGGGTGTACCGGGCGGGCAGCCGAACTCGCGCTCCACCGCCTCGGTGAAGCGGGAGTCGCGCAGCCGGAGGTTGTCGTGGGTGACGCGGCGGCTGCGGGTGAGCAGGTTGAAGGCGAACTGGCGGGGCGGCTGGCCGAGGTACAGCGGCAGGTTCTCGAACCATTCCAGGCTCGCCCGGGCGGCCCGCTGGGTGGAGGCGACGACGGGCTTGCGTTCCTCCTCGTAGGCGGCCAGCGCCTCCGGAAGGGTGGGCCGCTCGCGCAGGCAGGCGGCGAGCGCGAGGGCGTCCTCCACGGCGAGCTTGGTGCCGGAGCCGATGGAGAAGTGGGCGGTGTGGGCGGCGTCCCCGAGCAGCACGACGTTGCCGTGCGACCAGCGCTCGGTGACCACCGTGCGGAAGGTCGTCCAGGTCGAGTTGTTGGAGTGCAGCGGGCGTCCGCGGAGCGCGTCCGCGAAGATCTTGGCGCAGCGCTCGACGGACTCCTGTCCGGCCAGTTCGTCGAAGCCGGCCGCCCGCCAGACCTCCTCGCGCATCTCGATGATCACGGTGGAGGCACCGGATTGATTCTGTGGCCCGGAGGGCCTCGTTGAGGGGTGGTGGTCGGGAGACGGGTGGGCGTAGGGATAGCCGTGCAGTTGCATCACGCCGTGTTCGGTCTCGGCGATCTCGAAGCGGAAGGCGTCGAAGGCGAAGTCGGCGGCGAGCCAGATGTAGCGGCAGCGGTGCGCGGTCACCCGGGGGCGGAACACCTCGGCGTGGCCCTGGCGGGTGGCGCTGTGCACGCCGTCGGCGGCGACGACCAGGTCGTGGGTCGCGGAGAGCTGCTCCAGGGGCGGCGCCTCGGTGCCGAAGTGGATCTTCACCCCGAGCGCGTGACAGCGCTCGTGCAGGATGTTCAGCAGGGTCCGCCTACGCACCGCGGCGAAGCCGTGTCCCCCGGAGGTGTACCGGGTGCCGCGGTGCACGATGTCGATGTCGTCCCACCGTACGAAGCACCGCTCGAGCGCCTCGTACACCACGGGGTCGGCGTGCTCGATGCCGCCCAGGGTCTCGTCGGAGAGGACGACGCCGAAGCCGAACGTCTCATCGGGGGCGTTGCGCTCCCAGAGGGTGACCTCCCGTGCGGGGTCCAGCCGTTTCAGCAGGGCTGCGGCGTAGAGACCGCCGGGGCCTCCGCCGATGATCGCCACACGCATGGGACCTCACCTCCCCCGCCACTTCGGCGGGCGCTTCTCCGTGAAGGCCGCGTGGAACTCCGCGTAGTCCTCGCCGTTCATCAGCAGGGCCTGGGTGGAGGCGTCCAGTTCCACCGAGGCCGCCAGCGGCATGTCCAGCTCGGACGTCAGCAGGGCCTTCGTCTGGGCGTGGGCCAGGGCGGGGCCGTCGGCCAGGCGGCGGGCGAGGTGCCGGGCGGCCTCGTCGGCGCGGCCCTCCTCGGTCAGCTCGCTGATCAGGCCGATGCGTTCCGCCTCGGGGGCGCGGACCGGCTCGCCCAGCATCAGCAGGCGGGTGGCGTGGCCGAGGCCCACCACCCGGGGCAGCAGGTAGGCCGCGCCCATGTCGCCGCCGGAGAGGCCGACGCGGGTGAAGAGGAAGGCGAAGCGCGCGGACGGGTCCGCCACCCGGAAGTCCGCGGCGAGGGCCAGCACGGCTCCCGCGCCCGCCGCCACCCCGTGCACGGCTGCGATCACCGGGAAGGGGCATTCGCGGACCGCGCGGACGACCTGCCCGGTCATCCGGTTGAAGTCGAGCAGCTGGGCGGTGTCCATGGCCAGGGTGGCGCCGATGATCTCGTCGACGTCGCCGCCGGAGCAGAAGCCGCGCCCCTCGCCGGCCAGGACCAGGGCCCGTACCGCGCGCTCCCGGGACAGCTCGGCGAGCAGGTCGCGCAGGTCGGCGTAGGCGCCGAAGGTGAGCGCGTTGAGTTTCTCGGGGCGGGCGAGGGTGACGGTGGCGACCCCGTCGGCGAGCTGGACCCGCAGGTGCTGCCAGTCGGTGGTACGGGCGGCGGAGCCGGTGAAGGGACTCATGACGTGCGGCCTCCTAGGGCGGCGGTGCCGTACGTGTCACTACCCCACCGAAGCTATCACTCATTTGTGACTGTCGTCACGGGTACGCGACAGCCGTACGCCGATCGGCCGAAACAGGTCACGTGCGTCACCGGTCGTCGACAGCCCCGTAACAGTGGGCTCGCCCGCGCGAGGTGGGCCGTTCGTCCGGGTAGGCCGCCCGGTACCGGGGCCGGTGGTCCCGGGCGAAGCCCGACGACGGTCCGCGGTGGCCGGGCCCGTACCATTCCTACAGTCGAAAGCAGGACAGCCTGCTCCATGAACGGACTCGCCTTGTACGAACGCCCCACCGAACCGGCCTCCTGGCGCATCGCACTGCCGCACACCGCCGCCGCGGTGCCCGTGGCCCGTGCCCTGGTGCGGACGGCCCTCGCCGAGGTGGAGCACACGGCCGACAGCGACACCGCGGAGCTCCTCACGGCGGAGCTGGTGGCCAACGCGGTGGAGCACACCGCGGGGCGCGGCCCGATAGAGCTGGTCGTGGAGCTGATGCCGACCGGCTGCCAGGTCGAGGTCCATGACCCGGACCCGGCGCCGCCCGGCCATCTGACCCGGCCGGTGATCGAGGCACCCGACCCCTGGCAGGAGGGCGGGCGCGGACTGCTGCTGATCCGCGCCCTCAGCTCCTCCTGCGGTCACCGCCCCACCCCGTCGGGCAAGGCGGTGTGGTTCAGACTGCCTGCAATTCCTGGTCAGCGGCGTTCGGCGTGACCTCGGGGGCCGCCTCGGCCAGCGTGGAGTGCCGGCGGCCGTAGCCGGCGTAGACCAGCAGGCCCACCACGAGGAAGACGGCGAACTGGATCCAGGTCCGCCAGCCGGTCTCGTACATCAGGTACAGGCAGAAGCCGACGCCGAGCAGCGGCACCACGGGGTAGAGCGGGACGCGGAAGCTGCGGGTGAGCCCCGGCTCGCGGCGGCGCAGGGCGATCACCACGATGTTGACGACGGCCATGACGGCGAGCGTGCCGATGGTGCACAGGTTCATCACGGCGTCGAGGGAGGCGAAGGCCGCCGGGACCGCGAAGACGAGGGCGACGATCAGCGTGCCGGCCACCGGCGTGGAGGTCTTCGGGGAGACCTTCTCGAAGACGCGCGGGATCAGGCCGTCCCGGGACATCGACATCAGGATGCGGGTCTGGCCGTACATCACGGCGAGGACGACCGAGGCGATGGCGACGACCGCGCCGAAGGCGATGACCCCGCCGCCGATGCCGGAGCCGGTGACCTCGTTGACGACGTAGGAGAGCGCGGCGGGACGGCCGGCCACCTGCTTGCCGCCGATGGCGCCGATCGCGGCGAGCGCGACCGCGCAGTAGAGCAGGGTCACGATGCCCATGCAGACCATGATCGCGACCGGGATGTCCCGGCGCGGGTTCTTGGCCTCCTCGCCGGCCGTGGTGATCGCGTCGAAGCCGATGTAGGAGAAGAACGCGGCCGTGGTGCCCGCGCCGATGCCGCCGAGACCGGCCGGGGAGAACGGGGTGAGGTTGCCGTGCTTGAAGGCGCTGTAGCCGACGGCGCAGAAGGCGAGCAGGATGACGAGCTTCACGGCGGCCATGGCGGCCGTGGCCCGGGCGCTCTCGCGCACGCCGCGCACCAGCAGCACGGAGGCCATGGCGATGACGATCACGGCGGGCAGGTTCACGATCCCGCCGTCACCCGGGCCCGCGGACAGGACGGCCGGGAACTGGACGCCGGTGAGGCTGTGCAGCAGCTCGTTGACGTACTGGCTCCAGCCGACCGCGACGGCCGAGATGGAGATGCCGTACTCCAGCAGCAGGCACCAGCCGACCAGGAAGGCGGTGGACTCGCCGAGGCCGGCGTAGGCGAAGGAGTACGAGGAGCCGGAGACCGGGATCGCGCCGCCCAGCTCCGCGAAGGAGAAGGCGGTGAAGACGCAGGTGATCGCGGCGAGCACGAAGGAGACGACGACGGCCGGACCGGCCTGGGCGACGGAGTCGGAGAGGCCGACGAAGATGCCGGTGCCGACGATGGCGCCGACGCCGAAGCAGATGAGCTGGAACAGGCCCATCGTGCGCTTGAGGCCGTGGCCCTCGCGGTCGGCGCCGGATTCGGCGACGAGCAGGTGCGGGGACTTGATGCGGGGAGCGGGCATTGCGGGTGGTGCTCGTTTCTGGTGGTGCGGGCGACCGGGGTGAGGTCGCGGCGACGGCCGGAGTGGGTGGTTCCGGGCCGTCGGCCAGGATAAGGGCTGGTCGGGGGCGTGGACCAGGGTTACCGGGCGAGTGTGGCGACCAGCACCGCCTTGATGGTGTGCAGGCGGTTCTCGGCCTCGTCGAAGACGACCGAGTGGGCGGACTCGAACACCTCGTCCGTGACCTCGAGCGAGGTCAGGCCGTAGGTCTCGTGGATCTCCTGTCCCACCTTGGTGCCGAGGTCGTGGAAGGCCGGCAGGCAGTGCAGGAACTTCACGTCCGGGTTGCCGGTGGCCCGCAGGACGTCCATGGTCACGGCGTACGGCGCCAGGGCCTCGATCCGCTCGGCCCAGACCTCCTTGGGCTCGCCCATGGAGACCCAGACGTCGGTGGCGATGAAGCCGGCGCCCGCGACGCCCTCCGCGACGTCCTCGGTGAGCGTGATCCGGGCGCCGCTGGAGGCGGCCAGCTCCCGGGCGCGGTCGACGATCTCCTGGGCGGGCCAGTACGACTTCGGGGCGACGATCCGCACGTCCATGCCGAGCAGGGCGCCGGTGACCAGGTAGGAGTTGCCCATGTTGAAGCGGGCGTCGCCGAGGTAGGCGAAGGCGATCTCCGCCGGCGGCCTCGCGCTGTGCTCGGTCATGGTGAGCACGTCGGCGAGCATCTGGGTCGGGTGCCAGTCGTCGGTGAGGCCGTTGTAGACCGGTACGCCGGCGTACGCGGCCAGCTCCTCGACCTTCGCCTGGCTGTCGCCGCGGTACTCGATGCCGTCGAACATCCGGCCGAGGACGCGGGCGGTGTCCCGCACGGACTCCTTGTGCCCGATCTGCGAGCCGGAGGGGTCGAGGTACGTGGTGGAGGCGCCCTGGTCGGCGGCGGCGACCTCGAACGCGCACCGGGTGCGCGTCGAGGTCTTCTCGAAGACCAGCGCGATGTTCCGGCCGCGCAGGTACTGCGTCTCGGTCCCGGCCTTCTTGGCGGCCTTCAGCTCGGCCGCCAGCTCGACCAGACCGCGCAGCTCCTCCGCGCTGAAGTCCAGCTCCTTGAGGAAGTGGCGGCCGGCGAGGGCGGCGGTCGGGACTGTCGCCATGGGGGGCGCTCCAGAGGTACGGCTACAAAGGACTTTGTAAGTCTATACGACACTCCACATTTATATTCAGCACCGCTATACGGCGTCTCGCTCCACGGGACAGCTCATGCACCGCGGACCGCCCCTGCCCCGCCCCAGCTCGCTGCCCGGGATCTCGATCACCTCGATGCCCCGCTTGCGCAGATGGGTGTTGGTGGTGGAGTTGCGCTCGTAGGCGACCACCACCCCGGGCTCGACGGCGAGCACGTTGCAGCCGTCGTCCCACTGCTCGCGCTCGGCGGCGTGCACGTCCTGCGTGGCGGTCAGCACCCGGATCTCCCCCAGGCCGAGGGCGGCGGCGATCGCGCGGTGCATGTGCTCCGGCGGATGGTCGGTGACCTTCAGCTCCCGTTCGCCGACGCCGGGCTCGATGGTGTACGAGCGCAGCATCCCGAGCCCGGCGTACTGGGTGAAGGTGTCGCCGTCGACCATGGTCATCACCGTGTCGAGGTGCATGAAGGCGCGCCGCTTGGGCATGTCGAGCGCGACGATGGTGCGCGCCGAGCCGGCCGCGAACAGCTCGTGCGCGAGCATCTCCACCGCCTGCGGGGTGGTGCGCTCGCTCATCCCGACGAGCACGGCGCCGTTGCCGATCACCAGGACGTCGCCGCCCTCGATGGTGGAGGGGTGGTCGGCCTGCCCCCGGGACCAGACGCGGAACGATTCGTCACGGAACAGCGGGTGGTGCCGGTAGATCGCCTCGAAGTGGACGCTCTCGCGCTGCCGGGCGGGCAGCCGCATGGCGTTGATGGCGACCCCGTCGTAGATCCAGGCGGAGGTGTCGCGCGTGAAGAGGTGGTTCGGCAGGGGCCCGAGCAGGAAGTCGTCGAGGTCCATCACATGGAAGCGGACGGACGTCGGCTCCGCGTGCGCCTCCAGGAACTCCCGCTTGGTCATGCCGCCCACCAGCGCCTCCGCCAGCTCCCGCGCGGGCAGGGTCTCGAAGGCGGCGCGCAGGTGGTCGGTGGCGAGGGGGCCGTACTCCTTCTCGTCGAAGACCCGGTCGAGGACGAGGGTGCGCGCCTTGGGCAGTTCCAGGGTCTCGGCGAGCAGGTCGCCGAAGAGGTGCACGACGACGCCGCGGTCGCGCAGGACGTCGGCGAAGCCGTCGTGCTCGGCGCGCGCCCGGCGCACCCACAGCACGTCGTCGAAGAGCAGGGCGTCCTTGTTGCTGGGCGTGAGCCTTTTGAGCTCCAGGTCGGGCCGGTGCAGGATCACACGGCGCAACCGCCCGGCTTCCGAGTCGACGTGGTAGGTCATGCCTCCATCCTGGCCGTCGCCGACCGCCTTCACGCCCTTCTCGACCGTTTCCGGTACCTGTTTTTTCGTCTGTGGGACGAGAAGCGGGGCGGTCCGGCGCGGCGGCCGCTCAGATCGCCGTGCACGGCACGGGCCAGCGCCGGATGCGCGGGGGCAGGGCGACCGCCCAGCCCCCGGCGGTCAGCACCAGGCGCTCGGCGGTGAGCAGCCCGACGGCCTCCCGGTCGACCGCGTCCAGGGCGGTGGGCTCCTGGAGACGGAGGAAGGCGGCGAGCAGCTCGGGGTGGTCGAGGGTGAGCCGGACGGCGGTGCCCTCCTGCCTGCGGTCCATCACGGTCACGAAGCCGGGACCGCGCCGGTGGTAGAGGATCCCGTGCGCGTACCGCGCCCGCCACAGGGACAGGTCGCCCGCCGCGCCCGGGAGTTCGTCCGGCGGCGGCAGGTGGTGCAGCACCGCGGGGTCGTACGGCGGTCCGTCCGCCGCCCGCCAGCCCACGCTCAGCCCGAGACCCTGGCACTCGCGCAGGAAGCGCACCGCCTCCGCCGTCCGGCGCCCCCGCCCGCCGAGGTCCAGCGGCTCGGCCACCTCCACCCGGCGCCCGGTGAGCCGGTGCGGCACGCTCCCGGGCAGCCCGCTCACGCGGCCCCCTCGGGCAGGCGGACCGGCTCGCCCCAGGTGGGCAGCGACACCCAGGTGGCCCCGTCACGGAACAACAGCCCCAGCGCCAGGGCCTGGTGGACCCACTCCTGAAGGACTCCGGCCGTCACCTCGTGGCCGTCGGCGGTCAGCAGCCGGTGCAGGGCCGGCACCGTCCGGCCGTCCTCCAGGCGGCGCAGGGCCGCGGCCCGCCACCCGGTGAAGCGGTGCGTGACGCGCGGGCGGCCGTGCCGGCGGTCGTGCACCAGCAGGTCCGGGCCGTCCTGCGCGTACAGCAGCCGGGAGTGCGCGTGCCCGGCCCGCCACGCGGCCACCGCCTCCCGCAGCCGCCGCTCCACCGGGCCCGTGATCCCCGCCTCCTCGGTGTCGAACAGGTGGACCAGGTCGGCGAGTTCGTCCTCGGGCAGCTGGTACACGTGCTGGTACATCCGCGCCGGGCGGCGCTTGCCGAAGCCGAGGCCCGGGTCGGTGAAGTGCGGACTGAACCGCTCCAGCTGGATGCGGTGGGCCCCGGACGGCGGCTGGAGATGGACGAGGGCCGGAAGCTGGTCGAGGACGGGGACGTAGTCCTGCGCCGTCTCCCCGGGGAACCCGTACAGCAGGTTCCAGGAGCAGGTCAGCGCGTGGTTCTCGCACTCGCGCAGGGTGCGGACGTTACGGGCCCCGGTGACGCCCTTGTCCATGAGGTCCAGGACCCGGCTGCCCAGGCTCTCGATGCCGGGCTGGATGTGCACCGTGCCGGACTCACCGAGCAGCCGGAGCTGGGCGGGCGTGAGGTTGGACTTGACCTCGTAGTGCAGGCGCAGGTCCCAGCCGCTGCCGGCCACCCGGGGCAAGAGGTCGCGGAAGTAGGCCATGTCGATGATGTTGTCGACGGTGACCACGTCCAGGACCCGGTGCCGGCGCACCAGCCGCTCGATCTCCGCCCACAGCCGCTCCCCCGGCTTGGCGCGGAAGGCCATCGCGGTGCCGTTGAGCCCGCAGAAGGTGCAGTGGTGCTTCTCGCCCCACCAGCAGCCCCGGGCGCCCTCGACGACGAGCTTCGGGTGGACGTACTCGCGCACCGGGGAGGCGTCCAGGGCGGCCTGCCACCGGTCGTAGTCGGGCGAGGGGATGTCGGCCGGGGCCACGGTGCGCCGGCCGATGGGGTTGGCGCGCGAGACCGGGCCGTCCCACCGGCACAGGCCGGGCACGTCCACCGGGTCGGTGCCCGCCGCCAGGTGCCGTAACAGGGCAGGAAAGGCGTACTCGGCCTCGCCGCGGACCACGTGGTCGACGAAGGGGTGGTTGCGGTGCAGGGCGTGCCCCATCGGGCCGTCGCAGTTGCTGCCGCCGAAGACCACCGTCAACTCCGGTCGCAGCCGCTTGAGTTCGCGGGCCAGGGCCAGGGAGGAGACGTTCTGCATGAAGGTGGTGGTGAAGCCGACCACGTCCGGCCCGGCCGCCAGGATCTCCGCGGCGCACGCGCCGATGAACGCGGCGGCGTACGGCCGCATGGCGACGGCGGTGTCGACGGGGACGTCCCGCTCGGCCGCGTAGTCCCGCAGCCGGGCCGTCCCCCAGCCGGGGTCGTCGTACAGGACGCCGGAGAAGACCCAGTCGCCGAGGCCGTGGAAGATCGCGTCGCTGCCGACCGCCACGTAGTCGCCGGGCCGCAGCCGGCCCGCCGAGCGCTCCAGCAGGAACTCCGCCCAGCGCAGGGAGCCGTGGAACTCGGCCACCTCGGCGTCGGGGCAGGCCCGTCGCACCAGCGGGCCCAGCAGGCCGAGTTGGAGCGAGGGCAGGTCCAGCGGATGCCACGGCATCGTGACCAGGTGAACGCGCATGCTCAGCGGGTCGGCCGCTTCTCCAGGATCGCCGGCCGGCGCTCCGTGCCCTGCCGCTCCTCGCGGACCACGGTCTTCTTGATCTCCACGCCCACCGCTCCCCTCACCCGCGCGAACACCCTTGTGCCGCACGGCCGTCCACCATATGGACAGCGGTGTGAGGGACACAAGGGTGTTCTGTGACGGTGCGGCCGGATCCCTTCTACAGCCGCGGGTCCACCGGCTCCGACTCCAGGGCCAGCACCCCGAAGACGGCCTCGTGCACCCGCCACAGCGGTTCACCGTCCGCGAGCCGGTCCAGCGCCTCCAGGCCGAGGGCGTACTCGCGCAGGGCGAGGGACCGCTTGTGGTTCAGGAACCGCTGCCGCAGCCGCGCAAGGTTGTCCGGCCGGGTGTACTCGGGGCCGTAGATGATCCGCAGGTACTCCCGGCCCCGGCACTTGATGCCGGGCTGCACCAGCCGGCCCTCCGGGGTGCGGACCAGCGCGTCGACCGGCTTGACGACCATGCCCTCGCCGCCCCGGCCGGTCATCTCCAGCCACCAGTCGACGCCGGCGCGCACGGACTCGGGGTCGCCCGTGTCGACGCACAGCCGCCGGGTGGTCTGCAGCAGTCCGGTGCCGTCGTGCTCCACCAGCCGGTCGATCAGGGCGAGTTGTCCGTCGTGCGGCAGTGCGGCGAGGCTGCGGCCCTGGACGGCCAGGATCTGGAACGGGGCCAGCCGGACCCCTTCCAGGCCGTCCGTGGTCCAGCAGTAGCGGCGGTAGGCGTCGGTGAACGCGGCGGCGTCGGCGGCGCGCTCCCGCTGCCGGCCGAGCAGGCCGGTGACGTCGACGCCCCGGGCCGAGGCGGCCTCCAGCGCGGTCAGCGCGCCCGGGAACACCGCGCCGGACGCGGCGCCGACGGCCGCGTACTGGCTGCGCAGCAGGCCCGAGGCCTTCAGCGACCAGGGCATCAGCTCGGCGTCCAGCAGGAGCCAGTCCGTGGCCAGTTCGTCCCAGAGCCCGGCGTCCGCGACCGCCGAGCGCAGCCGGCCGAGGATCTCCTCGGTCACCTGGTCGTCGTCGAAGAACGGCCGGCCGGTACGGGTGTACAGCGACCCGGTGGGGCCTTGCACGCCGAACCGCGCGCGGGCCGCCTCCGCGTCCCGGCACACCAGGGCCACGGCCCGCGAGCCCATGTGCTTCTCCTCGCACACGACCCGCGCCACCCCGTCCGCGGCGTACTGCGCGAAGGCCTCCGCCGGATGCTCCAGAAAGTCTCCATCAGCGGCTCCGCCGCGGGCTTCCACCCGCGAGGTCGCCGTCGGCGCCATGGTCGGCGGCAGATACGGCAGCAGGCGCGGGTCGGTCGCGAAGCGGCTCATGACCTCCAGGGCCGCCGCCGCGTTCTCCTCGCGGATCGCCACCCGGCCGGCGTGCCGGGTCTCCACGGCCCTGCGGCCGTGCACGTCCGCCAGGTCCAGCGGGCGTCCGTCCTGCCCGCCGGGCGCCTCGGAGCGCAGCGGTCTCGCCGGCTCGTACCAGACCCGCTCGGCGGGCACGTCCACCAGCTCGCGCTCCGGCCAGCGCAGCGCGGTCAGCTTGCCGCCGAAGACGGCACCGGTGTCCAGGCAGATGGTGTTGTTGAGCCAGCTCGCCTCCGGGACCGGGGTGTGCCCGTAGACGACCGCCGCCCGGCCCCGGTAGTCCTCCGCCCACGGGTAGCGCACCGGCAGTCCGAACTCGTCGGTCTCGCCGGTGGTGTCGCCGTACAGGGCGTGGCTGCGGACCCGGCCCGAGGTGCGGCCGTGGTACTTCTCGGGCAGGCCGGCGTGGCAGACGACCAGCCTGCCGCCGTCGAGGACGTAGTGGCTGACGAGCCCGTCGAGGAACTGCCGGACCTCGGCCCGGAACTCCTCGCTCTCCCGCTCCATCTGCGCGATGGTCTCGGCGAGCCCGTGGGTGTGCTGGACGTTGCGGCCCTTGAGGTGACGCCCGTACTTGTTCTCGTGGTTGCCGGGCACGCACAGGGCGTTGCCCGACTTCACCATCGACATCACGCGGCGCAGCACGCCCGGGCTGTCGGGGCCGCGGTCGACGAGGTCACCGACGAAGACGGCGGTGCGGCCGGCCGGATGCTCGCCGTCGACGTAGCCCAGTTCGCCGAGCAGCGCCTCCAGCTCGGCGGAGCAGCCGTGGACGTCGCCGACGATGTCGAAGGGGCCGGTCAGGTGGGTCAGGTCGTTGTACCGCTTCTCGGTGACGACGGTCGCCTGCTCGGTCTCCGCCACGCCGCGCAGCACGTGCACCTTGCGGAAGCCCTCGCGTTCCAGGTGCCGCAGGGAGCGGCGCAGTTCGCGGATGTGCCGCTGGATGACCCGGCGGGGCATGTCGGCGCGGTCGGTGCGGGCCGCGTTGCGTTCGGCGCACACCTCCTCCGGTATGTCCAGCACGATGGCGATGGGCAGCACGTCGTACTTCTTCGCCAGTTCGATCAGCTGCCGCCGGGCGTCCTGCTGCACGCTGGTGGCGTCGACGACGGTGCGGCGGCCGGCGGCCAGCCGCTTGCCGGCGATGTAGTGCAGGACGTCGAAGGCGTCCCGGGTGGCGCTCTGGTCGTTCTCGTCGTCGCTGACCAGTCCCCGGCAGAAGTCGGAGGAGATCACCTCGGTGGGCTTGAAGTGCCGGCGGGCGAACGTGGACTTGCCGGAGCCGGAGGCGCCGACGAGGACGACGAGGGAGAGGTCGGTGACGGGGAGGACCCGTCCCGTGCGCGTGTCGGTCATGCCGCCTTCGCCTCCTTCTCGGTCGTGAGCGTGAAGACCGCCATCTGGGTGGGCGGACCCACCTCGGGGTCCTCGGGGCCGACGGGCAGGAACTCCACGTTGTAGCCGTGCCGTGCGGCGACCGTCGCCGCCCAGGCGCGGAACTCCTCGCGGGTCCACTCGAAGCGGTGGTCGCCGTGCCGGACATGGCCGGCCGGGAGGGTCTCCCAGCGGACGTTGTACTCGACGTTCGGCGTGGTCACGAGGACCGTGCGCGGGCGGGCGTGCCCGAACACGGAGTACTCCAGGGCGGGCAGCCGGGGCAGGTCGAGGTGCTCGATCACCTCGCTGAGCACGGCGGCGTCGTAGCCCACCAGCCGCTTGTCGGTGTAGGCGAGCGAACCCTGGACCAGCTTCACCCGGGCCGCCTGCCGCTCTCCCATCCGGTCCAGCTTCAGCCGCCGGGAGGCGATGGTGAGGGCCCGCACGGACACGTCGACACCGACGATCTCGGTGAACCGCACGTCCTTGAGCAGCGCCTGCACCAACTGCCCCTGGCCGCAGCCCAGGTCGAGGACGCGTGCGGCACCGCAGGCGTGCAGCGCGGCGACGATCGCGTCCCTGCGCTGCACGGCGAGCGGGGCCGGCCTCTCCTCCGTCTCCGTCTCCTCCTCGACCGCGTTGTCGATCTCCTCGACCTCGCTGTCGTCGGCCTCGGCGAGCCGCACCAGCTCCAGCCGCTCCGTCGCCTGCCGGGTCAGCGACCAGCGCCGGGACAGATAGCGGCTGGTGATCAGCTTCTGCTCGGGGTGCCCGGGCAGCCAGCCCTCACCCGCGCGCAGCAGCTTGTCGACCTCGTCGGGGGCGACCCAGTAGTGCTTGGCGTCGTCGAGCACCGGCAGCAGCACGTACAGATGGCGCAGCGCCTCGGCGAGGGTCAGCGTCCGCGACTTAAGGACGAGCCGGACGTAGCGCGAGTCGCCCCACTGCGGGAACTCGGTGTCCAGGGGGACGGGGTCCGCGGTCACGGTCCAGCCGAGCGGCTCGAACAGCGCGCGGACGAGCCCGGTGCCGCCGCGGGCGGGCAGCGCGGGCACCTCGATGCGCAGCGGCAGCGGGGCGGCGGCCCGCTCGGGGCGGGCGGTGCACACCCCGCGCAGGGCGCTGGAGAACACATGGCTCAGCGCGACCGCGAGCAGCGAGGAGGCCGCGTAGGGGCGGTCGTTGACGTACTGGGCGAGCGCCGCGTCGGGTGCGCCGCCGCGGCCCTTGCCCTTGCCCTTGCGGACCAGCGCGACCGTATCGATCTCCAGGAGCAGCGCGGCCGTGCAGCGCTCGTCGTCCGCCTCGGGGTAGAAGACGTGCGCCGTGCCGTGGGACGTGGAGAACTTCTGTGCCTTGTCGGGGTGCTTGTGCAGCAGGTACCCGAGGTCGGTGGCCGGGTGGGCGGCGTCGCCGCTCGTGGAGATCGTCAGGAACACGCGTCCGAGTCTTCCGGTCGCACGCCCCCGTGACCACCGGTTTTCTCCGTTTTCCTCGCCGCTTCCCGGCCGCTAACGGCCGGGGTCCCGCTTCGCCGGTCCGGCGCTCCCGCTCACTTCGCCGTGGCGACGACCGTCCGGGCGTGTGCGACGGCGCGCGCGTTCGCGGCGAGCACCTGGTCCAGCTCCGCCTTGTGCCTGCCGATGGCGCTCTTCTGCAGACGGGTCTCGATGTCGTGCGCGGTACGGATGTAGTCGGTGTCCAGCTTGCACTGCGCGTCGGCGGTCGCGGTCTTCTTCTCCTTGTCCGACGGCTTGTCGTCGCGGTACCAGGCGTAGTCCGTGGCCGCCTCGTCCGGGTCGGCGTAGCGGAAGCCCTTCTTCTTCATGCAGGCCGACCAGGCGTGCTCGGTCTTCTTCCAGGCCGGGTTCTTCCGGGCCTGCTTCTGCGCCTGGTACCCCAGCTCCAGGGCGAGCGAGTAATAACTGGTGACCTTCAGGCCGTTGACCTTCACCGCCTTGGGCGGTGCGCCGTAGATCTTCCGGGTCGCCTCCCCCAGGCAACCGCCCTCGGGGATGCGGTTCCCGTGCGCGAGATGGCTGTCCCCGGACCGGAAGCTGCCGGTGAGGGCGGTGTACTGGTCGGCTGGCCACTCCTGCGGCTTCGCGGAGTCCTCGGGAGCGCGGTTGTGGTACCCGTGTTCCGACGCCGGCCCGGGATCGTCGACGCCGTAGGGGCTGTCGTCGGATCCGAGGGTGCTTCCGTCCGCGAGCGTGCCCTGCCGGACCGGGTAGGTCGAGTCGACGGAACCGGGGTCGAGCACGGCGAAGCCGGCGAATCCCAGTCGGACCATGCAGCGCTTGGCGAGGATCCACTGGGCCCTGTCGACGGTCTTCCCGTCGTCCGAGGTCGGGTCCGGCAGGTAGGCGTGCAGCGGGAACGCCGCCAGGGTGTTGAGGCGGTGCGCCTCACCGGCCTTGTCGTCGTCCTGGCCGGCGAACTGGCAGGCCGTCAGGGCCAGCAGGCCGGTGAGAGCGAGAGGGAGGATTTTGCGCACCCGGTCATCCGATCAGGAGCCGATCATGCACGCTGTGGCGGACCCCACAGTTCCGGCACGGCAAGCTCACGATCCGGACACAGAGAAGGCACATCTTGTGATCTCCGCCATGGCCGACGGGGTCCCGGGCCTGATGGACTGATTCCTCGTCAGCCGACCACTGACGAACGACCACTGGCAGACCAGTGGCGGATCACTGACAGAAGGGGGAACCATGACGATCCGCGGAGGAGCCCGGGTGGGCAGGCGGGCTGTCGTCACGGCGACGGCCGGCGCGGTCCTGGGCGCGGGGGTGCTCGCGGCGGCCCCGGCCCAGGCGGCGGCTCCGGCCCGGGCCACGGCGGCGAAGGCCGCGGCACCGCAGGTGTCGGCCCAGGGCGCGTACGCGATGAACGCGGCCACCGGCAAGCAGTTGTTCGGCAAGGCGCCGGACGGGCGGCTGCGCACCGGTTCCACGACGAAGATCATGACCGCGCTCGTCGTGCTCTCGCAGCGAGGCGTGAAGCTCGACCACAAGGTGAGGATCAAGAAGGAGTACACGGACTACGTCATCGACCCGGTCTCGAAGACCCAGCGCTACTCCAGCGCGAACCTCATCCTCGGCGACTCCATGACCGTGCACGACCTGCTCTACGGGCTGCTGCTGCCCTCGGGCTGCGACGCGGCCTACGCGCTGGCGGACACCTACGGGACCGGGTCGACGACGGCACAGCGCACCAAGTCGTTCATCGCGAAGATGAACGCCGAGGCGCACGGTCTGGGCCTGAAGAACACCCACTTCGATTCCTTCGACGGGGTGTCGAACGGCAAGAACTACGCCTCCGCGCGTGACCTGGCGAAGCTGGCCGGGGCCGCGCTGAAGAACACAACCTTCCGGCAGGTCGTCGGCACCCCGAAGTACGGCGGCATGAAGTCCTACCGGCCCGGCGGCGGCACCCACGCGATGGCGCCGTGGAAGAACAGCAACAAGCTGCTCGGCTCCTACCGGGGCGCGATCGGCGTGAAGACCGGCTCGGGGCCGGAGGCGAAGTTCTGCCTCGTGTTCGCCGCGACCCGGGGTGCGAAGACGGTCGTGGGCACCATCCTCGCGGACACCACGGCCGACGAGCGGTTCAAGGACGCGGCGAAGATCCTCGACTACGGCTTCGCCCAGCGAGGCTGACGGTCTCCCCGCCCGGCGTGACGACGGGGCCTGCGTCCCGCCGTCACGCCGAGGGCGACGGCGGCCGGCGCAGCAGAGGGGACCTCCAGCCCGGGCGCCGGCCGGGCAGGGCCGCGGGGCGCGCGGCGAGCCGCCGCTCCCTCCCCGCCCTGAGGGCGGGAAGGGAGATGCCCGGTACAGGGGTTACGACAGCTGCGACAGCACCTGGGAGGAGATCAGCTCCAGGTGATCCAGGTCGTCCAGGTCCAGCATCTGCAGGTAGATCCGCTGCGAGCCGATCCCGGCGTAGCGGCCGATCTTGTCGACGACCTCGGCCGGGGAGCCGGCCAGGCCGTTCTCCTTCAGCTCCTCGACCTCGCGGCCGATCGCGGCGGCGCGCCGGGCGACCTCCTGGTCGTCCCTGCCTACGCAGGCCACGAGCGCGTTGGAGTACGTCAGGTCACCGGCGGCGCGGCCGGCCTCCTCGGCGGCGGCACGCACCCGGCCGAACTGCCGCTCGCTGTCCTCGAGCGAGGCGAACGGGATGTTGAACTCGTCGGCGTACTGCGCGGCCAGCCGCGGGGTACGGGTCGCGCCGTGGCCGCCGATGAGTACCGGGACCTTCCGCTGGGCCGGCTTGGGCAGCGCGGGCGACCCGGTGAGGTCGTAGTACGTGCCGTGGAAGTCGAAGGTCTTTCCGGCCTCGGTCGCCCACAGCCCCGTGACGATCGCGAGCTGTTCCTCCAGTCGCGCGAACTTCTCCTTCGGGAACGGGATGCCGTAGGCCTTGTGCTCCTCCTCGAACCAGCCCGCTCCGAGGCCCAGTTCGACCCGGCCGCCGGACATCTGGTCGACCTGGGCGACCTGGATGGCGAGCACGCCGGGCAGGCGGAAGGTACCGGCGGTCATCAGGGTGCCGAGGCGGATGCGCTTGGTCTCGCGGGCCAGGCCCGCCAGCGTGATCCACGCGTCCGTCGGGCCGGGCAGGCCGTCCGCGTCGCCCATGTGGAGATAGTGGTCGGAGCGGAAGAACGCGTCGAAGCCGAGGTCCTCGGTGGCCTTCGCCACGGTGAGCAAGGTGTCGTAGGTGGCCCCCTGCTGGGGCTCGGTGAAGATTCGAAGGTCCATACACCCATCCTGCACGCCCGGGACGCCGGTGACCCGGTCGGGTGGTGATCGCCGGCCCTTCGGAGGCGGACCGTCCGGGCCCGGGCAGGGGGTCCGGTACGGCGGTCCGCCCGGCTCGGATCAGACGCCGGACGGGCTGTTTCTGTTGCCGTTGTCCTGTAACGCCTCCTCGCGCGCCGCGAGCTTGCGCAGCATCTCCAGGACGCGGTCGCGGGACTCGTCGGCCGCGTCGATGCCCTCCATGCACTGCCAGTACGTCGTCTCGTCGGCGGCCGCGCTGGCCATGCCGACCAGGGCCATGCCGACCTCGCCGAGCAGTCCGTCGAGGCAGAGCAGGGTCTCGCGGGCGTCGTCCAGCTCGGTGAGCTGGGCGGCACGCAAATCCTTGGGGTCGAGTTCGGGAGGGTCCAGGACTCCGCAGCCCCGGCCCGCCAGCTCCGTCAGCCCCAGCGCCTCGCCGCGCAGCTCCGGCGGACCGGAGACCGCGAGCCGGCTGCCGATCGCCTGGGCCAGGGACTGTGCCTGCCACACCTCCGCCATCAGCTCGGTCATGTCGGCGCCACCCGCCAGGGCGCGCCTGCTGATGAGGATGAGCCGTACCGCGTCCATACGGTGCCCCCGTCCGTCCGCCGTGCTCGGTGGCACGTGCGCCTGTGAACTCCCTGGTTCACTACCCAGAGTGAGGGTCTGTGGGGCGAAACGCCAGAGGTAGGCGGAAATCTGTGGACAACAATTCGGATTCGACAGGCGTTTCGACTCCGCAGAGTGATAACGAAGTTCAGAATTCCGGTTACTGTCCGCGCTTGGGCCCGTCCTGGTCGCCCGGGAGGGGGAAGCGCCGCTCGTTGCGGTCGATCTTGGCGGCGAGGGCGGACAGCGGATCGATGCCGAGGACCTCGCAGAACTGCAGGAGGTAGGCGAGGACGTCGGCGACCTCGTCCGTGACCCGGTGCGCGGTCTCCGGGTCGTCCATCACGCGGGCCGACTCCTCCGGCGTCAGCCACTGGAAGATCTCGACGAGTTCGGAGGCCTCCACCGAGAGGGCGGTGACCAGGTTCTTGGGCGTGTGGTAGGGCTGCCAGTTCCGCGCGGCCGCGAACTCGGCGAGCCTGCGCTGGAGTCGGGCCAGGTCGAGAGGTTCCGTCACGCGTCCAGGTGTACCACTGTGACGCCCGCGGCCCCCGCGGCCCAGGAGGCGTCGCTCACCGCGCCCACGCAGCGGATGTGGCCGCGCTCGCCCATCCGGGCCGCCGTCCGCAGCAGTTCCCGGCGCTGGACCGGATCGAGGGCGCGGTCGAGGCCGTCGACGAGGACGGTGAGCGTGCGCAGGGCGTCCGGCACCTCGCCCGGGGTGTCCATCTCCAGCACGCCCGGCCCGGTCAGCAGGACCAGGGTCAGCGCGAGGTAGCGCAGCTCGCCGTCGCCGAGCCGGGCCAGTTCCGTGCGGAAGCCGTCACCGCGGTACAGCACCGCCCGGACCGTGCCGTCGGCCAGCGGCTCGGCGACCAGGTCGGTCACCGGACCGGCGCGGCCCGCGGCCAGCGCCTCGACCAGCAGGCCGTGCCGGCGGCCGCACTCCGCGCGGGTGCGCCACAGCACGTCGGCGAGGTTGTCGCAGCCGCGCAGCAGCCGGCCGGAGGCCGTGGGGACCGGCGTACGCATGCACTCCGGGCGGGGGTCGCAGGGGAACACGGAACGCAGCGCGACGACCATCTGCTCGGCCGCCGCCAGCACCTGACGCTGCCCGTCCGTCTTGCCGGCCACGCGCAGCGGCAGCAGCGCGGTGCCGAGGCGGTCGTCCGGCAACGGGGCGCGGGTCACCGGGGCGGAGCCGGCGGTGTGCCAGGCGGCCTGGACGGTGCGCCGCCCCGGGTCGCGCAGCGCGGTCTCCAGCAGGACGAGCCCGCCCGCGGTGAGCCGCTCGCCGACGATCCTGAGCTGCGGCTCGGCCTGGACGGCGACGTCGAGCCGGACCGGTCCCCCGGCGCCGTCGGCCGTGCACCCGATGCGGAAACCCCGCCGACCCTCGGCGTCGGGGCGCGCCCACTGCGGCACACAGGCGGCCGGGTCCGGGAACACGTGGGCGAGCGGGGCACCGCTCCCGAGCCGGGCGAGCGCCTCGAACGCCGTGAGCGCGGTCGTCTTGCCCGACCCGCTGGCCCCCGCGAACAGGGTCACCGGCCCCAGCGGGAACCCGGCCCGCCGATGCCCGGCGAAGGCCGAGAGCCGCAACTCGGTGATCCGGGAACGTACGTCGAGGGGCCCGCGGGACTGCGGGAGGACGGTGGGGGCGGACGCGTCGACCCCCGGGGGCTCGGCGGACACGGAAGGCACGGCCATGACCGGACGGTAGAACTCCGCCACCCCGCCGAACCGTTTTCCCGCCCGCACCTTCCTACGATCGGGGGACGGCACGGACACACCGGTTGCCCCGCCCAGCCACGCGCCGGACGCGAGATCAGCCGCCGCACCCGGCGCCCGCTGCGCCGCGCACCCGGCACATGCTCAGCCGCCGCAACCGACGCGCGTGCGGCCCCGCCCAGGGCGCGCGCGGCCGCACACCGGACGTGCTCCGCCGCGTACCCGGCGCGCGCGGCGACGCAGGATTCCGCATCGCCCAGGACACCTGCCCGGCCACTCCCCGGACGCCCGCCCAGGCGTGCAGCGGGCACGTACTCGGCGACGCCCCGGCCACCCGCCCGGCCACACGGCGGGCGGCCGCCCGCCGCCGTACCCGGCGCCCGCTCAGCCCCCCGACACCCCCGCCCCCTCCATCAGCCCGCTGACCTCGGTGCCGGGCGGGGTGAGGAGGAAGACGTTGCGGTCGACGCGGTGCATTCCGCTGGCCAGGCCGAAGACCACGCCCGTGCTGAAGTCGAGGACGCGCTTGGCGACCTCGCCCTCCGCGCCGGACAGGTCGAGCAGGACCGGCACCCCGGCCATCAGGGTCTCGGCGACTTCCCGGGCGTCCGCGAAGACGTTGACCCGCAGGACGACGAAACGGCGCCGGGTCTCGGTCTCGGCGTCCGGCAGCGAGCGGTGGTCGACCGCCGAGGGCCAGGAGTCCCGCCCCCGCAGCGGCACGACCTGGGCGAGCCCCTCCCACTGTTCATCGGTGACGTCGTAACGGCTCACCGGCTCCCCCTGACCTGACTCGCATTCCATGCCTGCACCAGCCAATTCTTACGCCAAGTCACCCGTTCGGCCCAACAGCGACACGGTGCGCGACGGATCCGGTGCTTCCCCTCCCCGCACGGCCTGGGGTACATATACGAATACGCCCGCTTCTTACCTCCCTCATACCGGACTCTTCACCTCCCGCCACGAGCCGCTCACATGCCCCCGATAGCGTCCGGTGCCGTGCACTTGGCAGAAACACAGCAGGTGACACCCGGCCGGCGGACACAGTCGGCGGTGTCCGCCGTCCGGGGATGGCGCGCGGAGGCCCCCGAGGCCCCCGCGCAGTGGCACCGCGTCCTGACCCTGCTCGCCGACGTGAGCCTCTTCATCGGTACCCGCTCGGTCTGGACGCAGGCGGCCACGCACCGTCTGTTCCTCGCCGGGGTCATCTCCGTCTGTTACGCGTCCATCCTGGTGACCGGCGTCCTCGCGCTGACGGTCCGCCGGACGCGCTCGCTGGCCCGCCTGGACCTGGTGGTCCTGGTGACCGCGATCGCGCTGACCCTGTGCACCTGGGCGCTCAACCACGCCGGCGGCGACGAGGCGGTCCTCACCACGCAGGCCGCGCGGGAGATGGTCGCCGGGCACCACGTGTACGCCCACCCGTGGCCGTGGCTGTTCCGCATCAAGGGCGTCGCCCTGACGGCGACGACCACCGGCGGCTACGACTTCACGTACGGCTATCCCCCGCTGACGGCGCTGCTCACCGCGCCGTTCCTGGGGCTGGGCCACAACGGCATGCCGGCGACGGCCGCGGTGACGGTCGTCCTGATCGCGGGCACCGCCCTGCTGTGGCGGCTGCTGCCGGTGCCCTGGCGCTCGGCGGCCACGATGGTCTGCCTGGGCTTCAGTTCCGTGCCGATGTACGCCCGCCAGGGCTACCCGGCGATCGTCGGCCTGGTCCTGCTGGTGCCGGTGGTGGTGCGCTGGCCGCGGCTGGGCGCGCGCGGCCGGCTGGGCGCCGCCGGGATCGCGCGGGCCGCGTGTCTCGGTGCCGCGTGCGCGGCGCAGCAACTGCCGTGGTTCCTGACACCGTTCCTGCTGGCGGGGATCTACGCCGTGCGCCGGGGCGAGCTGGGCGGGCGGGAGGCCGCCCGGGTGGTGCTGCGGATCACCGGGGTCGCGGCCCTCACCTGGCTGCTGATCAACACCTACTTCATCGTGAGCGAGCCCGGCCCCTGGCTCCAGGGCATCGCGCTGCCGCTGACCCAGGGCGCGGTCCTGCACGGTCAGGGCCTGGTGGACATCTCGCTGTACTTCACCCACGGCAGCGACCGGCTGGACTGGTACGGCCATGCCAGCATGCTGCTCGCCGCGGCCCTGCTGGCGCTGTTCGTGCTGTTCGTCCGGCGGCTCGGCCCGGCCGCGACCGTGCTGCCCTGGTGCGCCTTCTATCTGGCGACCCGCTCGCAGGACGGCTACTACCTGATGATGACGCCGCTGTGGCTCGCGGCGGCGATCACCGTGCCCCTGTCGGAGTTCACGCACGCCTGGCAGCCGCGGCCCCGGTGGATGGCCGGGCCGCGCCGCCGGCCCGCGCTGGTCGCGGCCGTCGTGCTGCTGGTGACACCGGCGCTGGTGAGCGCCGGTCTGGCGGTGACGGGCGGTCCGCCGCTGCGGATGGACATCACGGCGGCCCGGCGGGCCTCGGCGCACTCGCTGTCCGCGCTGACCGTGCGGGTCACCAACACCGGTGGCGACGCGCTCACTCCGCACTACATGCTCACCACGGGCCAGGGCATGAACCGGTACTGGTCGCTCGTGCGCGGCCCGGCCACCATCCCCGCGCACGGCACGGCGACCGTCGAACTGCGGGCGCCCTCGGGCCGCTACCCGCTGCCCTCGAAGACGTACGCGCACCTGAGACTGCGCGCCTTCACGGCGACCCCGCAGACCCTCTCCACCCGGGACGTGCGCCGCGAGGAGCTGGGCCTGAAGGGCTGAGCGCACGCCGGGCCGCGGGGCGACGAGACGCGCGGCGCATCGCCTCCCGCGGTGTGCCGCGGCGTCCCGGTGCGCCCCTTCGGCATGCCCCGTGAGCCGCCCCGTGAGCCGCCCCGCGAGACGTCCGCCCGGCTCGCGGGGTACCGTCGTGCGAGCCCGCGCCGACTCCCTGGAATCCGGGCGGCCCGCGGCCCCGTACGCGCTTCGGCGCGGCCCGGAGGAGGGCCCCGCGGCGGCTGCGAGGCGCAGGTCACAACCGCAAGGAGGGAAACCTCACAGCCCTCCCTTTGGTCTCACTTGAGCGCACTGCCCTAGCATCCGAGCCATGACGGTCCTGCCTGACGACGGGCTCTCACTGGCCGCCGAGTTCCCTGACGCGACACATGAGCAGTGGCAACGCCTGGTCGAGGGCGTGCTGCGCAAGTCGGGCAAGGAAGTCTCGGGCGCGGCAGCTGAGGAAGCCCTGTCCACCACGCTCGAGGACGGGCTGCGCACCCGGCCGCTGTACACCGCGCGCGACGGCGCGCCCGACCCCGGCCTGCCGGGCTTCGCCCCGTACCTGCGGGGCAGCCGCCCGGAGGGCGGCACCGCGGGCGGCTGGGACGTACGGCAGCGGCACGCGGCGCTCACCGACAGCGCCGTGACGGCCGATCTGGAGAACGGTGTCACCTCGCTGTGGCTGGTGCTCGGCGAGGGCGGCATCCCGGTCGACGGGCTGCCCCGGGCCCTGGAGGGCGTCTACCTCGACCTGGCGCCGGTCGTCCTGGACGCCGGCCGCGACACCGAGCGGGCCGCCGAGGTGCTGCTGCGGCTGTACGCGGACAAGGGTGTGGCCGCCGAGGCCGCCCGCGGCAACCTGGGCGGCGACCCGCTCGGGTACGAGGCCCGCACGGGCACCCCGCTGGACTTCGCGCCGTACGCCGCCCTGGCCGCGCGCTGCGCCGGAACCTACCCCGGCGTGCGGGCGCTGACGGTGGACGCGCTGCCGTACCACGAGGCCGGCGGCTCGGCCGCGCAGGAACTGGGCGCCTCGCTCGCCACCGGTGTGGCCTATCTGCGGGCGCTCACCGAGGCGGGGATGAGCGTCGAGCAGGCCGCCGGGCAACTGGAGTTCCGGTACGCGGCCACCGCCGACCAGTTCCTGACCGTCGCCAAGCTGCGCGCCGCGCGCCGGCTGTGGGCCCGGGTCGCCGAGGTCTGCGGGGCGCCGGGGGCGCAGGTGCAGCACGCGGTGACCTCGCCGGTGATGATGTCCCGGCGCGACCCGTGGGTGAACATGCTCCGCACGACGGTCGCGACGCTCGCGGCCGGGGTCGGCGGCGCCGACTCCGTGACGGTGCTGCCGTTCGACCACGTGCTCGGCCTGCCCGACGCGTTCGCCCGCCGCATCGCCCGCAACACCTCCACGATCCTCATCGAGGAGTCCCACCTGGCCCGGGTCATCGACCCGGCGGGCGGCTCCTGGTACGTGGAGCGACTGACCGACGAACTCGCCGAGGCGGCCTGGGAGTTCTTCCGGACCGTCGAGCGCGACGGCGGCCAGGCGGCCGTGCTGCGCTCCGGCCGGCTGCGCACCGACCTCGCGACGACCTGGGCGGAGCGCTCCAAGAAGCTCGCCAAGCGGCGCGAGCCCATCACCGGCGTCAGCGAGTTCCCGCTGCTGGCGGAGAAGCCGGTGGAGCGCGAGCCCGCGCCCGAGCCGCCGTCCGGCGGGCTGCCGCGGGTGCGCCGCGACGAGGCGTACGAGGAACTGCGCGCCCGTTCCGACGCCCACCTGGCGGCGACCGGCTCCCGGCCCCGCATCTACCTCGCCACGCTCGGCCCGGCCGCCGCGTACACCGCGCGCGCGACCTTCGCCGCCAACCTCTTCCAGGCCGGCGGCATCGAGCCGGTCACCGAGGGGCGTTTCGAGGACAGCGGCGCCACCGAGGCCGTGCTGTGCTCCAGCGACGCGCTCTACGCCGAGCAGGCCGAGCAGGCCGCCGCGTCGCTGCGCGCGGCCGGTGCCCGGCACGTGTTCCTCGCGGGCCGCGGCGACCACCCCGGTATCGACCGTCACGTCTTCGCGGGCTGCGACGCAGTGGACGTGCTGTCCGCGACCCTCGACCGCATGGGAGTGTCCTGATGGGAATCCCCGACTTCTCCGGCATCGAGCTGGGCACCCCGGTCGCCGACGGCACCCTGGAGGACTGGCGCGCGGCCGTCAAGCGGGCGACCGGCGCCGAGGAGCCGCTGTGGGAGACCCCGGAGGGCATCGGCGTCAAGCCGCTGTACACCGGGCGTGACCTGGAGGGCCTGGACTTCCTCGGCACCTTCCCGGGCATGGCGCCGTACCTGCGCGGCCCGTACCCGACGATGTACGTCAACCAGCCCTGGACGATCCGCCAGTACGCGGGCTTCTCCACCGCCGAGGAGTCCAACGCGTTCTACCGGCGCAACCTGGCGGCCGGCCAGAAGGGCCTGTCGGTCGCCTTCGACCTGCCCACGCACCGGGGCTACGACAGCGACCACCCGCGCGTGACCGGCGACGTCGGCATGGCGGGCGTGGCGATCGACTCGATCTACGACATGCGGCAGCTGTTCGACGGGATCCCCCTCGACAAGATGACCGTGTCGATGACGATGAACGGCGCCGTGCTGCCGGTCCTCGCGCTCTACATCGTGGCGGCCGAGGAACAGGGCGTGCCGCCCGAGAAGCTGGCCGGGACCATTCAGAACGACATTCTGAAGGAGTTCATGGTCCGCAACACCTACATCTATCCGCCGAAGCCGTCGATGCGGATCATCTCCGACATCTTCGCGTACACCTCGCAGCGGATGCCCCGCTACAACTCCATCTCCATCTCGGGTTACCACATCCAGGAGGCCGGTGCCACGGCCGACCTGGAGCTGGCGTACACGCTCGCGGACGGGGTCGAGTACCTCCGCGCCGGACGCGACGCCGGCCTGGACGTGGACGCGTTCGCGCCCCGGCTGTCGTTCTTCTGGGCGATCGGCATGAACTTCTTCATGGAGGTCGCGAAGCTCAGGGCGGCCCGGCTGCTGTGGGCCAAGCTGGTCTCCCAGTTCGAGCCGAAGAACACCAAGTCGCTGTCGCTGCGCACCCATTCGCAGACCTCGGGCTGGTCGCTGACCGCGCAGGACGTCTTCAACAACGTCACGCGCACGTGTGTCGAGGCGATGGCGGCGACCCAGGGCCACACCCAGTCGCTGCACACCAACGCCCTCGACGAGGCCCTCGCCCTGCCGACGGACTTCTCCGCGCGCATCGCCCGCAACACCCAGCTGCTCATCCAGCAGGAGTCGGGCACCACCCGGGTCATCGACCCGTGGGGCGGCAGCGCGTACGTGGAGCGGCTGACGTACGACCTCGCACGCAAGGCCTGGGCGCACATCCAGGAGGTCGAGCAGGCGGGCGGCATGGCGCAGGCCATCGACGCCGGCATCCCGAAGCTGCGCGTGGAGGAGGCGGCGGCCCGCACCCAGGCGCGCATCGACTCGGGGCGCCAGCCGGTCATCGGCGTCAACAAGTACCGGGTGGACAGCGACGAGCAGATCGAGGTCCTCAAGGTCGACAACTCGGCCGTGCGCGCCCAGCAGATCGAGAAGCTGCGGCGGCTGCGCGCGGAGCGGGACGAGACCGCCTGCCAGGACGCGCTGGACGCGCTGACGCGGGCCGCCGAGGGCAGCGAGAACCTGCTGGAGCTGGCGGTGCGCGCGGCCCGCGCCAAGGCGACCGTGGGCGAGATCTCGGACGCCCTGGAGAAGGTGTACGGCCGGCACGCGAGCCAGATCCGTACGATCTCCGGCGTGTACCGCAACGAAGCAGGGGAGTCGCCGTCCGTGGACCGCACCCGTGCCCTGGTGGACGCCTTCGAGGAGGCCGAGGGGCGCCGGCCGCGCATCCTGGTCGCCAAGATGGGCCAGGACGGCCACGACCGCGGCCAGAAGGTGATCGCCACCGGCTTCGCCGACCTCGGCTTCGACGTCGACGTCGGCCCGCTGTTCCAGACGCCGGAGGAGGTCGCCCGGCAGGCGGTCGAGGCGGACGTGCACGTGGTCGGGGTGTCCTCGCTGGCCGCCGGTCACCTCACGCTCGTACCGGCGCTGCGCGAGAAGCTCGCCGAGGAGGGCCGCGAGGACATCATGATCGTGGTCGGCGGGGTGATCCCGCCCCAGGACGTGCCGACGCTGCGGGAGATGGGCGCAGCGGACGTGTACGGGCCCGGGACGGTGATCCCGGACGCCGCCTACGACCTGGTGAAGCGCCTGTCGGCCGACCTCGGCCACGACCTGTAGCCCCGTATGGCAGCGATCGATCTCGACACGTATGTGAAGGGTGTGCTCGACGGGAAGCGGGCCCTGGTGGCCCGCGCCATCACGCTCGTCGAGTCCACCCGGCCGCAGCACCGGGCGCTGGCGCAGGAGTTGCTCACCGAGCTGCTCCCGCACAGCGGCCGGGCCCGGCGGATCGGCATCAGCGGGGTGCCGGGTGTCGGCAAGTCGACGTTCATCGACGCGTTCGGCACCCTGCTGACCTCGCAGGGGCACCGGGTGGCCGTGCTGGCCGTGGACCCGTCCTCGACCCGTACCGGCGGCTCCATCCTGGGCGACAAGACCCGGATGGAGCGCCTGGCGGTCGACCCGGACGCCTTCGTCCGGCCCTCCCCCAGCGCGGGCACGCTGGGCGGGGTCGCGAAGGCCACCCGGGAGTCGATGGTCGTGATGGAGGCGGCGGGCTACGACGTGATCCTCGTCGAGACCGTCGGGGTGGGCCAGTCGGAGACCGCGGTCGCGAACATGGTCGACTCCTTCCTGCTGCTCACCCTGGCCCGCACCGGTGACCAGCTGCAGGGCATCAAGAAGGGCGTCCTGGAGCTCGCCGACGTGATCGCCGTGAACAAGGCGGACGGCCCGCACGAGCGGGACGCGCGGGCGGCTGCCCGGGAACTGGCGGGCGCACTGCGGCTGATGCACGGCAAGGACGCCTTCTGGACGCCCCCGGTGCTGCACTGCAGCGCCCGGGAGTCCACCGGCCTGGACACGGTGTGGGAGCGGCTGGAGCAGCACCGTACGCGGCTCGACTCCACCGGCCGGCTCACCGCCAAGCGGCGGGACCAGCAGGTCGACTGGACCTGGGCGATGGTCCGCGACGAGCTGCTGGGCCGGCTGCACGCCGACCCGGCGGTGCGCGAGGCCGCACCGGAGCTGGAACGGCGGGTCAAGGCAGGCGAGTTGACCGCCACGCTGGCGGCCGAGCGGATCCTGGCCGCGTTCGAGGGACGTACGGCTCCCCCGGCCGGGGGCTGAGCCGCCGTACCGGGCCCGCCGCGTGACGAACGCGGCGGGCCCTTTCGTACGCCGGGTACGTGCCACCGGCACACGCCGGGCCGCGGCGGGGCCCGTGGCACCGGGGAACGGTTTGAGCCAAACGCCGAGGACAGGGCGGGCCGGGCTTGTTCAGAGAGGCTGACGGTCGGTTAGCTTTGGGGCGGGCTCTGTCCATGGGCTCGGAGAACCGTGTGACGACGCCGCGGACGGCCGAGGGGGGCGGCCCTCACGTCCGGTCTCGGACGGAGGTCAGGACAGCACGTGAGGAAGACCCGTGAATACGTCGAGTTGCAGCGCAGGTGCACGGCCATCCTGCGCGATCTCGGCGTGCGGCGTTCGCTCCCGTTCGAGGCGGTGCTGGAACGGGTGGAGGAGCTCAGAGGACGCCCGCTCGTGCTGCGGGAGCTGCCGGAGCAGATCGCGCGGACGGGGGTCTGCGGGCTGTGGCTGGGCACGGACGACGCCGACTACGTCTTCTACGAAGCCCGGACGGCGCCCCTGCACCGGCAGCACATCATCCTGCACGAGATCGGCCACGTGCTGTGCGATCACCACCGGGGCGTCACCGGCAGGGCCGAGGACCCGGCCGGTCCGCCGCCCGGCGACCTCCATCCGTCCACCGTCCAGCGGCTCATGGGCCGGACCAGCTACACGACCAGCGAGGAGCAGGAAGCCGAGATGATCGCCAGTCTCATCCAGAGCGCCGGGGAAGCCGGTCGCGCGGCCGGCCCGCTGGGACGGCTCGGCGCCTTCCTGGGGGTGGCGGCCGATGACGGCGACTGAACTGGCGGACCGGGTGGGGGTGGTGTGCGTCGTCGCCCTGTGGCTCGCCCTCGCCTGGCGTGCGGGTTCCGCGCTGCGCCTTCCGCAGCAGCGGGGACTCTGGCTCACCGTCCTCGCCGCGACCATCGCCATCACCCTTTTCCAGCCAAGGGTGGTGGCTGCATGTGCGGACCTCGGCGTCGACACGCGCACGGTCGCGGTGGGGCGCAATCTGATCGGTGTCCTGAGCGCGGGGCTGGTGCTGCTCTTCATCGTCGACTCCACCCGGGCCCGGCACCAGCGCGTCCTCGTGGTGGTGGGCCTGGTCGCGGCGCTGGGTTCCCTGCTGGCGCTGGACCTGATCGGCGTCGACCAGACCGTCGCCCCGGCGGCTGCCCAGGGGCCGGCCACACCGTCGTCCCTGTACTGGTTGATCCTCGTCGTCGCCCATCTGGCGGGGGACGCCGCCGCCGTCGTCGTGTGCTGGCCGTACAGTCTGCGGACTCACGACCGGGACCTCCTGTGGTCGCTGCGGGTGTTCGCGATGGGCAGCGGCCTGGCCCTCGTCTTCTGGTCCGGTTACCTCCTCCACCTCTACGCGCCCGGCCTGCCCCTGATGCCCTGCCTGTCCATCGTGATCAGCGTGCACGGCCTCTTCCGCGCGGCCTCACTGCTGGTGCCGACGGCGACCGCCCTCGGCCGGGCCGGAGCCGCCTTGAGGATCGTCTGGCGGCTGTGGCCACTGTGGCGTGATCTCGTCGAGGCGGTCCCCCAGGTCGCCCTCGCCGGGCCGCAGCACAGCCGGCTGCAGGCGGTGCTGCGCCCGCGGTCCTCACTGGCGCTGCAGGCGCACCGGCAGATCATCGAGACGTACGACGCGCTGCTGGAACTGCAGCAGTACGTCCGGCCGGACGCGTACGAGACGGCGCTTCGGCAGGCCGGAGAGGCGGGGCTGCGGGGTGACCGCCTCCCCGCCGCGGCGCTCGCCGGCGCGCTGGGCGAGGCCCGGCGCGCCAAGCTCACCGGCGCGGCACCGTCCGCTCCGTGCCCGCTGCCCGGTGTCGACCGCGGCAGCCCGGCGACGCTGCTGGCGGTCGCCCGCATGTGGCCGCCCGTCACCGGAACGTCCGTCACCCTCGCCCGGCCCGGCCCGCCGGGCCTCCGGCGCCCCTGAGGGGCCGCGGGCGGAGTCCGGCGGGGAGCCGGCCGAGGCCGGCACAGGCGCGGGTGCGCGTGCGGGTGCTGGTGCTGGTGCTGGTGCTCCTGCTGGTGCGCGTGCCGGTGCGGGTCAGCGTGCCGAGTCGTCGCGCGGCGCGATGCGGAAGTCGAACGCCGCCGTGCCGGGGTCGATCGCCGTCGCCCCGCCGTCCACGGTGAGCACCGCACCGCTGACGAAGGACGCGGCCGGGGAGAGCAGCCAGCTGATCGCCTCGGCGACCTCACGGGGCTCGCCGGGTCGGCCCATGGGCAGCAGCCTGGTCGCCTCCTCGTAGGCGGCCTCCTTGCCGCCGTCCCCGAGGCCGGCCTCCTGGGCGAACCGCGTCATGCGCCGGTCGGCCATCTCCGTCCTGATCCAGCTGGGGCACACCACGTTGGCGCGCACACCCTGGCGCCCGTAGTCGACGGCGACGGAACGGCACAGCTGCAGCAGGGCGGCCTTGGACGTGGCGTAGGGGGCGTTGCTCGTGCCGTTGCGCAGCGCGGAGACCGACGCGACACCCACCACCGCCCCACGCGCCCGCACCAGGTGCGGCATCGCCGCGCGCAGGAGCAGCATCGGACCGGTGAGGTTCGTGCGCATCACGTCGTCCCAGTCCTCCAGCGACAGGTCCCCGGCCGTTCCGCCGCGCCCGATGCCCGCGTTGAGCACCAGCCCGTCGAGCCGTCCGTAGGTGTCGAGCGCCGCGCGGACGAGACCGTCGACGGCGGCGGGGTCGCCCGCGTCGGACGGGTACGCCAGGGCCCCGGTCTCCTTCTCCAGGCGCCGCAGCGGTTCCTCCCGCCGCCCGGAGACGACCACGTGGTGACCGCTCTCGCCGAGCAGCCGGGCGGTGGCTTCGCCGATGCCCGAGCCCGCGCCCGTCACGATGACAACTCGCTTGTCCGTCACAGTTGTTAGACCCTCTGTCCGAGATCACAAAACGCATCCGATCGTAGACAAGGCGCACGGCCGGGGGCCTCGGCACCGGCGATGTTGAGACACCGCCGGGCGCCGTCAGGGCACCTCGGCGCCCGGGACCTCGGGGGACCGCTCGTCGAGAACCGCGACGAAGGCCGAGGCGACGAGGGCGACGGCGCGGTCGTCGTCGCGGGCCAGTCGGCGCAGGGCCTCCCGTCCCGTGTCCCCCGACAGCTCGACCAGTGCCTGGGTCAGGCGGATCCGCGTCGCGGAGTCCGCGGTGGGCGCGGCGAGTTCGCCGGTCAGCGCGGCCAGAATCCGCTCCGCGCACCCGGGGTCCTGGGACAGCGTTCCCAGGATCTCCGCCGCTTCGACGTCGTGGGAGCCCTCCACCACCATGCCGACGAGTACCGGCACGGCCGCGGTCACGCCGCGCCTGCCCGACGCCAGAGCGGCATGCCCGCGCACCGTCGGGTCCGGGTCCCCGAGCGCGTCCGCGAGCACCGCGGCCGCACCCGGGGCCTCGGCCGTCCCGGCGATCGCCAGCACCGCGCGCCGCCGGACGTCGACGTCCTCCGAACGCGCACCGGCGGTCAGTGCCGCCACGCCGTCGCCGCCGGACCGGGCGAGCGCCCAGCGCAGGGCGCCCGCGACGAGGGGGTCGGACTCGGCCAGGACCGCCGCGGCCAGCAGCTCGGCGGGAACCGGCACGCCCTCCGGCCGGGTCAGGACGGCCTGCTGCCTGCGCGCGGCACTGGTCGAGTCGAGCCCCTGCATGAGTTCGACGATGCGCAGCACGTCCTGCCAGCCCGTGGGCGCCGACGCGTCGACGGCGCGGAGCCGCTCCAGCAGCTCCTGTTCCCGCTCCAAGCGCTCCTCCGTCCACCGGATGAGGTCGCCGACCAGGGCGGACGGCGTGAAGTCCGGGTCCTCCAGGGCGCGCCCGATCTGCTTGAGCGTGAGCCCGAGGGACCGCAGGCTCTCCACGTGGAAGATCCTGCGGACGTCCTCGGCGGAGTACTCGCGGTAGCCGCCGACGGTGCGACCGGTGGGCCGCACCAGCCCGAGGGCGTCGTAGTGCCGGAGCATCCGGGTGCTCACCCCGGAGTGCCGGGCCACGTCGCCGATCAGCATTCCGCGCTCTGGGCGGGAGCGGCGCGTTCCGGGCCGAGCGCGACGACCCGTCGCGCCTCGTCGAGGGCGGCGTCGAAGCCGGCCTCCGGGTTCCGCCGGAGGACCTCGGTGGCACGGGCGTGCGCGGCCACCGCCGGGTCGGGGTGGTCCGCGGCCTTCTCCAGCGCGGGTCCGGTCACGTCTCCGAGGTCGACGAGGGCCCGGCTCAGGCTCAGTCGCACCTCCCGGTCGCCGCGCCCGAGTTGCCCGGCCAGTTCGCCGGCCAGATCCTCCTTCTCGTCCTCGGGCACGAGGACGACCGCGACGCGCCACGCGGTCCGCGCTACCTCGTCGTCGGCGTCGCGCAGCACGGCGCGCGTGATCCAGGCCCACGCACCCGCGTCGCCGATCTTGGAGAGCGTGTGCAGCGCCTGGCTGCGGGCCTGCGTGCGCCCGGAACCGAGTTCGCGGCGGATGCGGGGCAGGGTGATCTGCGACGGCAGGCGGGTCAGCGCCCAGGAGAGCATGTCCCGCACGAAGAAGTCCGGTTCGACCGCGCACCGCTCGACGAGCGTCTCCAGGAAGCCGGGATCGGGGTTCGAGCCGACCGCCAGGGCCGCCTGAAGCCGGACCGACGAGTCCCCGGCGCTCAGGGCGTCGGCCACGCGGGTGTTCCGTGGGGTTCCCTCTGTCGTGTCGATCGGGACCACCTCCTGCACACAGGACACACCTTGACAACGTGTCAAGGTCAAGCTGGGGTGATGGTCACAGGCCATCCACGGGCCCCTGGCGGCACCCGCCGCGCCACCCGGCCCGCCGAACGGCGAACGCCGAACGGCGAACGGCGAACGGCGAGGAGGCACGCGCATGACGACAGCGGTCGTGGTCGGCAGCGGACCCAACGGGCTCGCCGCCGCCCTCACCCTGGCCGCCGCGGGCGTACGGGTCCGCGTCATCGAGGCGGCGGACGTGCTCGGCGGTGGCGCCCGGTCGAGCGAGCTGACCCTGCCCGGCCTCATCCACGACGAATGCTCCGGCATCCATCCCCTGACGCCCGGCTCGGCCTTCGCCCGGCGGTTCGACCTGGCCGGGGCCGGTCTCACCTGGCGCTGGGCGCCGGTGGAGTTCGCGCACCCGCTGGAGGGCGGGCGCGGCGCGGTCGCGGTCCGGTCGGTGGCCCGGACCGCCGCCGGGCTCGGAGCGGGCGGAACGGGGTGGCAGCGGACGTTCGGCCCCCTCACGGAGCGGTTCGCGACGATCAGCGAGGAGTTCCTCCAGCCGGTGCTGCACGTGCCGCGGCACCCGCTCCACCTGGCCCGGCTCGGTGCCTACGCCGGGCTGCCGGCCACGCTGCTGGCGCGCCGCTTCCGTACCCCGCAGGCCCAGGCTCTCTTCACGGGCGCCGCCGCGCACGCCTTCCGGCCCCTGGACACGCTCGCCTCCTCGGCGATCGGGGTCGCGCTGACCACGGCCGCGCACGCCTTCGGCTGGCCGGTCGCCGAAGGCGGTACGGTCGCGATCCGGGACGCGATCCTGGCCCGCGCGGCCGAGCACGGCGTGCGGTTCGAGACCGGCCGCCGGGTGACCTCGCTCGACGAGCTCGGCCGCCCGGACCTGGTCATGCTGGACACCACGCCGGCCGCGGCCGCCCGGATCGCGGGCGACCGCATGCCGCCCCGCGTCCGGCGGGCGTACACGCGGTACCGCCACGGGCCCGGCGCCTTCAAGGTCGACTTCGCCGTCGAGGGCGGCGTGCCCTGGGCGCACGAGGGTTCGCGCTCGGCCGGCACGGTGCACCTCGGCGGCGACACGGCGGAGATGGCGGCCGCCGAGCGGGACATCGCCGCCGGCCGCATGCCGGAGCGGCCGTTCGTACTCGTCGGCCAGCAGTACCTGGCCGACAAGACCCGCTCGGCCGGCGACGTGCACCCGCTCTACGCCTACGCCCACGTACCGGCCGGCTTCACCGGCGACGCGACCGAGGCGATCACCGCGCGGATCGAGCAGTACGCCCCCGGCTTCCGCGACCGGATCCGGGCGACGTACGTCCGCTCCACCACGGAGCTGAGCCGGCACAACGAGAACTACGTCGCCGGCGACATCGTGACCGGCGCCAACGACCCCCGGCAGCTGCTCTTCCGGCCACGCCCGGCCCTCGACCCGTACGCCACCGGCGTCCCCGGCGTCTACTTGTGCTCCGCCGCGACCCCACCCGGCGCCGGCGCCCACGGGATGTGCGGCTACAACGCCGCACGGCGCGCACTCGCCCGGCTCTGAGGACCGCCCCCAGAGGCGGCAGAAAAGGCCAGGTCAGGCACGATTCCTTCCGCGCGGCTTCACAAGTGGACGGGCAGGTGGCGAGGTCCGCGGAGCATGGCGTTCTGCCGGTACGGCGGCGGGTCCTCGACCAGGCGGGCGCTGCCGAGGTGGGGAAGCAGCGCACTGAGCGCGACGTATGCCTCGATCCGGGCCAGGGGGCCGCCGAAGCAGATGTGGATTCCGCTGCCGAAGCCGAGGTGCTCGATGTCCGGGCGGGTGGGATCGAACCGGTCGGGCTCGTGGAACCGCATGGGATCGCGGTTGCCCGAGGCCAGCGCCAGGATGACCGACGCGTGTTGCGGGATCTTGGTGCCGGCGACGTCGATGTCGGCGTGCGGGGTGCGCTCGCGCATGTGGACCGGGGGCTCGTAGCGCAGCAGTTCCTCCACTGCTCGCGGCAGCAGCTCGGGGTCGCGGCGCAGGTGGTCCAGCTGCTCGGGGTGACGCAACAGGGTGAGGGAGCCGTTGGTGATCAGGTTGACCGTCGTCTCGTGCCCGGCGATGAGCAGCAGCACGGCGGTCTCGGCGAGTTCTTCCCGGGTGAGCCGCAGGGCCGGGTCCGGTTCGTTGACGAAGGCGGAGAGCATGTCGTCGCTCGGCTTGCCACGGCGCTGTTCGGCGAGGTTCACCAGGTACCCGCCCATTTCCATCCGCGCCTGGTCGCCGGCTTTGTCCGTCTCGGTGGAGTCGTCTTCGGCCCGGAAGTCGGCGGAGGCGACGATCGCGTCGGACCAGGCCCGGAACAGCGGTTCGTCCTCGCGCGGCACGCCGAGCAGCCGGCAGATCACCGTGACCGGCAGCGGGTAGGCGAAGTCGTCGACGATGTCGATCTGCCGGCCCGCCTCGAAGGGCTCCAGCAGTTCCCTGGTGATGCGCTCGATCTCGCCGCGCATGGAGTCGACCCGGTCGGGGCTGTGCGGGGGTCCGAAGGGCCGCATGGTCAGGGTGCGCAGTCGGTGGTGCTCGGGGTCGTCGAGCCGGAGGAAGGGCGGCTTGTGGGCCACTTCGCCCCGGGTGCGGGGGTCGACACTCATCCGCGGGTCGTGGAGCAGAGCGGCGATCTCGTGATAGGTGCCGACCAGGTAACTGCCGTCTGCCTGCTGCACCACGGGACCTGCCTCGCGGAGTTCCGCGTACAAGGGGTAGGGGTCGGGGCGGCTGGCGTAGTCGGTGATCCGTGCCAGCAAGGTCTCGGATTGCATGGCGAATCCTCGTGGTCGACGGGACGTGGGCTACACCACCGTCAGCCGGCGGTCGGGAAGATGGCCGGTGAGGGCGACGGTCGGGCCGTGGGAGAGCACCGACGGATCCGGCACGAGAGAGGGGATCGGGATGTCGGCCGCGATCGCCCGGTCCGCCGCGCCGGGCGGGGGCGGGAACGGGGCGGCCGTCTCGATCAGGTGCTTGTAGTAGTCGAGCGACTTGGCCATGTCGACGGTGACCGCGGCGGTGATCCGGCCCTGGTAGCCGTAGACCATGGCCAGGCGACGTGCCTCCAGGGAGCCCTGGGCGATGACCACGTGGTCGGAGTAGGTGGGGACGCCCACGGACTTGATGTTGAGGCCGAACTGGGTCGACCAGAACACCGGGACGGACAGGTGCGGGCGCTGCAGCGGCCCGGGGTTGACCATGTTGTGGGCCGCCACCCCGGCCTGCT
Source organism: Streptomyces sp. NPDC051133 (assembly GCF_040682635.1). NCBI lineage: Bacteria > Bacillati > Actinomycetota > Actinomycetes > Kitasatosporales > Streptomycetaceae > Streptomyces > Streptomyces sp. NPDC051133. The sequence continues at coordinate 23,088 of NZ_JBFBBK010000006.1, read as the reverse complement.
CGACCGCGTTGCCCCAGTGCTCCAGGGACAGCATCTGGTAGCCGAACAGCGGGTGGGGGAAGCGGGAGACGTCGCCGGCCACGTAGACGTCGTCGGTGACGATCCCGTACATGTTGAAGGCGCGGCATCCGGCGTCGCAGGCGATCCCGCGGGGGCCCGCCGCCAGCCCCGACTCCGCCAGCCACTCCACGTTGCGGACCGCGCCCAGCGCGACGACGCACACGTCCGCGTCCACGCGGCTGCCGTCGGACAGCTCCGCGCCGGTGAAGGCGCCGTTGCCGTTGAGGGCGGTGACCGTGACACCGGTGCGCAGGTCCACGCCGTGGTTGCGCTGCATGACCGCCGCGAGCTTCGACAGGGTGCCGCCGAGAGCGCCGACCAGTGGTGCGGGACCGCGCTCGGCGACCGTGACCTCGAGCCCCAGTTCCCGGCAGGCCGAGGCGATCTCCGAGCCGGTGAAGCCACCGCCGATCACCAGCACCCGCTCCGGCCGCGCGTCCAGGCGTTCGGCCAGCCCCGCGGCGTCCTCCCGGGTACGCAGGGTGAACACGCCGTCCAGGGCGCCTTCCTCCGGGTTCGGCCAGGGACGCGCCCGGGTGCCGGTGGCGATCAGCAGCCGGTCGTACGGCAGCGACTCCCCGTCCTCCAGCAGCACCCTTTTGGCCAGCAGATCCACACCGGTGGCGCGCACGCCGAGGCGCCACTCGGCGTCCGGGTCCCGGCGCATCGGCAGCTCGGTGGTGTCCGCCGTCGCCTGGCCGAGCAGCACCTGCTTGGACAGCGGCGGCCGGTCGTAGGGCGCGTGGGGCTCGTCGCCGACGACGGTCAGCGGGCCGGTGAATCCCTCCTCGCGCAGTGCCTCGGCGGCCCTGAGTCCGGCCAGCGAGGCGCCGACGATGACGATCCGGGCCTCCTTCAGGTCATCGGGCACCGCTGTTCACCTCTTCCCCGAGGAGGATGGCCTGGACCGGGCAGGCCGCCGCCGCCTGGCGTACACGTTCGACCTGGTCGTCGGGGACGGCCGTCGCGTAGAGCAGTCCCTCCTCGCCGTGCAGCTCGAACACCTCCGGCGCGAGGAACACGCACTGCGCGTAGCCCTGGCAGCGCGTGAGGTCGACAACGGTCCGCATCGTCACCACTCCCTCCGCTGTCTCCACCTGGTCTCCAGCATGGGCCGGAACTTCCGCGCCCGCATGTCGCGGTCAACTCACCTGCACTGAACGGCAGTTGATCACTCCCGACAGGAACCGAACGCGGCGGTGGCCTGCGTCATATGGACATTTCCATACGACGTACGGTTACACTCGAAGGGAGATTCCATACGGCGTATGGAAACGTGAACCGGGAAGGAAAGATCATGAAGAAGCTCACGAAGCGCGTCGCCCTCACCGTCTCCTCCGTGGTGGTCGCAGGGGCCTCGCTGCTCGGCGCCGGGGGCACCGCTTCGGCCGCGCCCCTCGAGTCCACGCACGTCCAGCGGCCGGCCGCCCAGGTCGAGACCGCCGACCACAGCTGGGACAACGGAGTCGGGTATCTGCTCGAGCGGGGCTACTCCTGCGACGAGGTCCATGGCTGGCACCGCGTCACCGACGCCCCCCGGCACGACTGCGACGGCCGCTTCTACCGCGACGGTCACTCCTACCGCGACGGTCACTCCTGTCGCCGACAGGTCGAGCGGCACGGCCGGACGTCCGACAGGTCGTTCCGGCGCGACGAATACCGCTTCGAGCGCGGCGACCGGGGCCGGAACCACCACGCCCTGGGCCACGGCGACCGGTGAGACGGGGACCGATGAGACGGGGACCGTTCGAGCCCTGGGGCCGGCGGCCGGCGATCGACGCCTCCGGCCGCCGGCCGACTCAGCGGCCGGCGCCCCGGCCGTTGGGACCGGCGGCGAGCCGGCCCTCCAGACCCGTGATGAGCGTGTCGATCACCAGCCGGAACATGTGCTCCTGGTCGGAACCCGCACGGTCTGCGTCCGTGACCTCGCCCGTGCCGGCAGCCGCGCCGGAGGGCTGGAGGTTCGCCCACAGCCGGAGGGAGCCGTTGAGTTCGGCGTTGAGGACGCCGATGACGACGGTGGCCACGAGAGCGGCGATCTCCGGGACCTCCGACTGCGGCACTCCGGCAGCGCCCAGGATCGCGGTGAGCGCGGTCCAGAACGGGTCGTCGGGCTGGATGAAGTCCGGCTGGTGGCTGAACGAGTAGGCCATCAGCTCGGGGTGGCGGTGCGCCAGGGTCCGGAAGTCGGTGGCGAGCAGACGGATGCGCTCCTGCCAGGGGACGTCCTGAAGCGTCACGGTGCGGAACTGGGCTCCGACCATTCTCGCCACGCCGCGCAGCACGGCTTCCTTGTTCGGCACGTGGTGGTACAGCGACATCGGGTTCGCATCGAGCGCGGTGGCGAGTTTGCGCATGGTGAGCGCCTCGACCCCGTCCTCGTCGATGAGCCGCAGGGCGGCGGCGTAGATCCCGGCCTCGGTCAGAGGCACGTCTCTCTTTCTCGTTCCCCGCGGGGGACGCCTCACCTGCTTTTCCATACCACGTACGGTACCAGTTTCATACGCCGTATGGAAATGGCCTGAATCACAGCACCCATCGCCGCGATCGGACTTGCCCCCAGTTTCCATACGCCGTACGGTACTAATTCCATACGGCGTATGTTTCCGTACGGCGCCACGGCGTCACGGCATCGACCTGCGCACCGCGCCCTTGCCATCCCCCCTCCCCGCAGAGGAGCACGCCATGACCACGCACTCCGCGAACGGCCTTCGTCCCATCCGGTCCCCTCGTGGGATCCCCCTCCTCGGCAACACGCCGCAGATCCCCGACACCAATCCGGTGGAGTACTTCAACGAGCTGTCCAAGCAGTTCCCCGAGGGCATCTACGGCATGGACATCGCCGGCGTCGAGCAGGTCTTCGTCTACGACCCCGACCTGGTGGCCGAGGTCTGCGACGAGACGCGGTTCTTCAAGCAGATCGAGAAGACGCCGCTGAGTCATGTGCGGGACTACACGGGGGCGGGCCTGTTCACGGCCCACCAGCACGAGGAGGAGTGGGCCATGGCCCACCGGATCCTGCTGCCGGCCTTCAGCCAGCGGGCCATGAGGACCTACTACGGGCAGATGCTGGAGATCGCCCAGAACCTGGTCGGCAAGTGGGAGAGCCGGGAGGGCCGGCCGGTCGCCGTCACCGACGACTACACCCGGCTCACCCTGGACACCATCGCCCTGTCCGGGTTCGGCCACCGCTTCCGGTCCTTCGACGAAGAGGAGCTGCACCCCTTCCTCAACGCGCTGCTGGAGGCGCTCATCGAGTCGATGCGGCGCTCCCAGGAGCTGCCGATGATGACCAAGCTGCGCAAGGCGGACGACAGGAAGTACCGCGAGAACATCCAGCAGATGCGCGACCTGGTCGAGAGCGTGATCAAGGAGCGCCGTGAGGGCAGGGGCACCGGGGAGGAGGACCTGCTGGGACTCATGCTGGAGGCCACCGACCCGGACACCGGCAAGCTGCTGGCGGACGACAACGTCCGCGACCAGGTGGTGACCTTCCTCATCGCCGGCCATGAGACCACCAGTGGCCTCCTGTCGTTCGCCACGTACTCGCTGATGCGCAACCCGCACGTCCTGGCGCAGGCGTACGCCGAGGTCGACCGCCTGCTGCCCGGTGACACGGTCCCGGACTACGACACGATCATGCAGCTGGACGTGATCCCGCGGATCCTGGAGGAGACCCTGCGCCTGTGGGCTCCCATCCCGCTGATCGCCAAGGCGCCCCTCGACGACACCGTCATCGGCGACCGGTACGAGCTGAAGAAGGGGACCAGGGCCAACATCCTCATGGGCGCGCTGCACTCCCACCCCAAGGCGTGGGACCGGCCGGACGAGTTCGACATCGACCGGTGGCTGCCGGAGAACCGTGTGGAACAGCACCCGCACGCCTACAAGCCGTTCGGCAACGGTGTGCGTGCGTGCATCGGCCGGCAGTTCGCGCTGACCGAGGCCCGCCTGGCGCTGGCGCTGGTGCTGCAGAAGTTCAGGTTCTCCGACACCACCGACTACAAGATGGACGTCCGCGAGGCGCTGACGCGCAAGCCCGGCGACTTCCAGCTGGTCGTCCGCAAGCGCCAGGAGCACCAGCGGACCGTCTTCGGCGCCGCGGACCCGCGGACCGGCGACACGCGGGCGCAGACTGCGGTCAGCGGCGTCGGCGTCGACCTCACTGTCGCCTACGGCTCCAGCCTCGGCTCCTGCGAGGACCTGGCGCGCACCATCGCCGACCGCGGTGAGCGCTCCGGCTTCGGCACCACCCTGGTGAGCCTGGACGAGCTGGGCGACAATCTGCCCACCGAGGGACTGCTCGTCGTGGTCGCCGCCAGCTACAACGGCAAGGCGCCCGACAACGCCCAGCGCTTCGACGACCTGCTCGCCGCCGGACTGCCCGATGGCTCGCTGTCGAACGTGCGGTTCGCGCTGCTGGGTGCCGGCAACACCCAGTGGGTGGCCACCTTCCAGGCATTCCCCAAGCGGATCGAGGAAGGGCTGCTGGCCGCCGGCGCCACCCCGGTCGTCGAGCGCGGCATCGCGGACGCCGCCGGTGACTTCGACGGCATGGCCACGCGGTGGATGGACGACCTGTGGGCCACCCTGGCCGAGGAATACGCCGCCGACACCTCCCAGGCGAGCGGCCCCCGCTACCAGGTCCAGCTGCTCACCGAGTCCGACGTACGCCCCGCCATCGTCTCCGAGCAGGCGTACCCGCTCACCGTGGTCGCCAACGAGGAGCTCGTGGCCGACGCGACCGGCCTGTGGGACTTCGGCATCGAGCCGCCGCGCCCGTCCGCGAAGTCCGTCACCTTCGAGCTGCCCGACGACGTCACCTACGACACCGGCAACCACCTGGCCGTCTTCGCCAAGAACGAACTCGCCCTGGTGGAGCGCGCGCTCAGGCGGCTCGGTGTCGACCACGACCAGGTGCTCCGGCTCGACCAGCCGGCCGGTGGCCGCACCCACCTGCCGGTAGGCACCCCGGTCACCGCCGGCATCCTGCTCACCGAGTTCCTCGAACTGCAGGACGTGGCCACCCGCTCCCAGATCCAGACCCTGGCCGAGCACACCCCGTGCCCGTGGACCCGGCCGCAGCTCCAGGCGTACACCGCCGACACGGAGGAGGCCGAGGAGCGCTACAGCAAGGAGATCCTCGGCAAGCGGGTCTCGGTGCTGGGCCTGCTGGAGCGCTTCGAGGCGATCGAGCTGCCGCTGGCGGTCTTCCTGGAGATGACGGGCCCGATCCGTCCCCGCTTCTACTCCATCTCCTCCGCCCCGTCGGCCAACCCGCGCCACGTGCGCCTGACCGTCGGTCTGCTGGAGGGCCCGGCCCTGTCCGGCGACGGCCGGTACCGCGGCACCTGCTCCTCCTACCTCGCGGGCCTGGAGCCCGGGGACGTCGTCTACGGCTACGTCCGCGTGCCCTCCCCGACGTTCGCCCCGCCGGCCGACCCCGCCACGCCGCTGATCCTCATCGGCCCCGGCACCGGCATCGCGCCGCTGCGCGGCTTCCTGGAGGAGCGGGCCTGGCAGCACGCGAACGGCATCCAGGTGGGCGCGTCGCAGGTGTTCGTCGGCTGCCGCCACCCGGAGCACGACTACTTCTACAAGCAGGAGATGCAGGACTGGGAGCAGGCCGGGATCGCCCAGGTGCACACCGCATACTCCGCGGTGACCGGCCACCCGGCCCGGTTCGTGCAGAACGCCATCGCCCAGGCCGCCGACACGGTGTGGCAGGCCATCGAGGACGGCGCGTACGTCTACGTCTGCGGTGACGGCCGCCGCATGGCCCCCGCCGTCCGCGAGGCACTGGCCGCCATCCACCGCCAGAAGACCGGCAGCGACGACGAGACCGCCCAGCAGTGGCTCGCCCAGCTCGAAGCGGACGAGCGCTACCAGCAGGACGTCTTCGCCTGACCGTCGCCGCACGCCGTCGAGGCGTGCGCCCCCGGCCGCCGGGAGGCGTGCGGCCCCGTCCTGCCACTCCCCGTACGCCTCCCGGCCACCACAAGCCATTCGGACACCCCAGGGCACCCATGTCCCGAACCGCCGGGCGGTGCCGCTCACAGAAAGAAGATCTTCATGGACACCATGCTCGCCGGACGATTCCACCTGGACAGCAAGAAGTTCGCCGTGGAGGAGGTCCCCATCCCCGTGCCGGGCCCGGGCGAGGTCCTCATCGAGGTGAAGGCCGCGGGCGTCTGCCTCTCCGACGTCCACCTGATCGACGGCTCCCTCGTCCCGCTGTTCGCCACCTCCGACACGGTCACCGTCGGCCACGAGGTCTCCGGTGTGGTCCACACGCTCGGCCCCGGCCTCAGGCGCGGCCTGCCGGTCGGCACCCGCGTCACCCTGGAGGCCGGCAAGACCTGCGGCACGTGCGCGGGATGCGTGCGCCGCCGCCCCTGCACCCGGATGCTCACCGCCGGCATCGACTACGACGGCGGCTGGGCCGAGTACGTGATCGCCCGCGAGGACACCCTCATCCCCATCCCCGACAACCTCCCCTTCGACCAGGCCGCGATCATCCCCGACGCGGTCTCCACCCCCTACGCCGCGGTCGTCACCACCGCGGGTGTCCGTCCCGCCCAAGCCGTCGGCATCTGGGGCGTGGGCGGAGTCGGTGCCCACAACGTACGCCTCGCCCGCCTGGCCGGCGCCGCCCCGATCATCGCCGTCGACCCGCTGCCCAGCGCCCGCGAGCGTGCCCTGGCCTTCGGTGCCGACCACGCCCTGGACCCGGCCGCACCCGACTTCGCCGACCAGGTACGCGCGGCCACCGAAGGACGGGGCCTGGACTTCGCCTTCGACTGCGCGGGCGTACCCGCCGTCCGCGAGCAGGCCGCCTCCGTGCTCGGCCTGGGCGGCTCCCTGATCCTGGTGGGCATCACCCCCAGGCCGCTCACCATCACCGAGGGACTGACCTTCAACTACCTGTGCAAGCAGGTCCGCGGCCACTACGGCGGCAGCCCCGAGTCGGTCGCCGAGCTGGTGCGTCTGACCGCGGCGGGTCGCCTCGACCTGGCCCCCTCCATCACGGACCACATCCCGCTGGTGGACGCGGCCGACGCGGTCAGCCGTCTGGAGAACAAGATCGGCGACCCGATCCGCCTCATCCTCGTCCCCTGACGCCTGTCAGCGGGACATCAAGCCACCCTGGGCAGGGGTGAGTGGGCGCCGGTGCGTGAGGGTGCACCGGCGCCCACGGCTTTCCGGCGACCGTGCCCGTGGGCACTCGTGGCCGCCGATGTGGCACCACAAGGGGCTGCGCTCCGGGAAAGGGGCAGGACGTCGTCAGGCGGATTCGGGCAGCCGGCGCCGGGTGACCTCATGGGCGTCGTCCGGCGGGACGCCGAGCATGCGCAGGACCATCTCGGCGAGGTCGGACGCGGCCTCGTCGCCGTCGAGGTCCGGGCGGTCCAGCCGGAGAGCCACGAGGGACAGCAGGGTGCCGCCCAGGGCGGACAGGGCGGTGGTCGCGTTGCCGCAGGTGAAGCGGCCCGAGGCCATGCCGATCTCCAGGTCGCGCAGGGCGCGCGGGGCGAGGCCGCGGTCGGAGTGGATGTGGGACAGGCCGCGGTCACGCAGGATCCGCATGAGTTCCGGATGGGAGTCGGCCATCCGGGCGGTGAGCCGGAAGCCGGCCGCGACCAGCTCGGCCGGGTCGTCGATGCCTTCCACGCGCCCGTCGATGACCTGCCCGAATTCCTCCAGGGCGTCCGTCACCGCGGCGTCGAACAGCTCCGTCTTGGACTCGAAGTGGTTGTAGAAGGATCCGAAACCGACGTCCGCGCGCTCGGCGATGACCTGGATGCTGGCGCTGGTGTCCCCGGTCTCCGCGAGGATCTGCCGGGCCGCGCGGACGAGGGCCTGTCGGGTTTCGGCGCGGCGCCGCTCGAAGCGGTTCTTGGGCGGGGCTGACGTCGGCATACGGCCAGTGTAACCGTCGCCACGATGACTCTGCCATTACTGATGAGATCATCAATTATTTGGGCTGCCTCTATTGACGAAGAGAAAGCGCAGAGTTGATGATTTCCTCATTACAGCAGTGTTGCCTGGAGGACACCATGTCCCACATCCCCGTTGACAAGGGCGGTCCTCTGACGCCCCACCGAGACCTCCACAGTGAGCAGGGCGCCCTGCGCGGCGAGCATCCCGGCCGGTCCCGGAACCCCGTGATCAAGGTGGCGGACCTGGCCTGGCTGGAGTTCGAGAAGCCCGACCTGGACCGGGCCGAGGTGTTCGCCCGCGACTTCGGCTTCGCCATCGCCGCACGCACCCGGCACGAACTCTGGCTGCGCGGCACGTTCGCGGGCTCTCCCTGCATGGTCATCCGGCGCGGTCGCGCCTCCCGCTTCCTCGGGCCGGCGTTCCGCGCGGCCGACCGGGCCGATGTGGACCGGCTGGCCGCCGCCGTCGGACACACCGTCCGGGACGCCGACGTCCCCGGCGGCGGCCGGTCGGTCGCCCTGTTCGATCCCTCGGGGCTCCCGGTCCGGGTGGTGCACTGCGCCGAACCGCTGCCCGCGCTGCCCGAGCAGCCGCCGCTGACCCTCAACACCGGCACGGAACGCCGTCGTACGAACGCCACGCAGCGCCCGCCCCGGGAGCCGTCCCGCATCCAGCGCCTGGGCCATGTCGTGCTGGAGACACGGAGGTTCACCCGCACCCTGGACTGGTACCTGGACACCCTCGGGATGATCGTGTCCGACTTCCTGTTCCTGGACGGACAGCGCGGGCGCGGGCCGACCATGGCGTTCATCCGCTGCGACCAGGGCAGCCTGCCCGTGGACCACCACACCCTCGCCCTGCACCTGGGTCCCGGTACCGGCTACGTCCACTCCGCCTACCAGGTCACCGACCTCGACGCGATCGCCGTCGGCGGGGAGTACCTGGCCGAGCGCGGCTACCGGCGCAGCTGGGGCATCGGCCGGCACATCCAGGGCAGCCAGCTCTTCGACTACTGGCGCGACCCCGACCGCTTCATGCTGGAGCACTTCGCCGACGGCGACCTGTTCTCCTGCGACCTCGACCCCGGCTGGGCGCCGATGTCGGCGAGCGGCCTGGCCCAGTGGGGCCCGCCCGTCACCCGTGACTTCCTCGGGACCAACCCCTCCCCCGCCAAGCTCCGCGAGGTCATGACGGCCCTGCGCGACGACAACGAACTCGACCCCGCACGCCTGCTGGGCCTGATGAAAGCGATGAGCTCATGAGCATCAACGTTCTGCGCACCCCCGACAGCTGGTGGGCCGTCCGGGGCGAGCGCGCCGTCCGCATCGAGACCACGGCGGTCACCACCGCCGAACTGCTCGCCGACCGGGCCGCGGTGCGGGAGGCCGCCGCCTCCGGCGAGAGCGGCACGCCCGTCGCCGACCTGGTGGCGCTGCCCCCGGTCACCACGCCCTGCCGGGTGGTGGCCCAGATGGTCAACTACCGCAGCCACGCCAAGGATTCGGGCTTCACCGGTGACATACCGCCCACCTTCTTCCGCAAGGCGTCCGGCTCGGTCAGCGGCCCGCGCGAGACGATCGTCCGCCCCGCGCACGTGAACTTCCTCGACTACGAGGTGGAACTCGGCCTCGTCATGGGCGCGCCGCTGCCCGTGGGCACCGTCGTGGAGGAACGGGACCTGCCCTCGTACGTCGCCGGGCTCGTCCTCACCAACGACGTCAGCGCCCGCGACGTCCAGCTGACCAAGACCCAGTTCTACGAGAGCAAGTCCTACCCGACCTTCACCCCGACGGGGCCGTACCTGGCCCTGCTGGAGCCCGAGGACTTCGCCCGGCTGATCGACCTGCGGCTGCGGCTGAACGTCAACGGCGTACCGCGCCAGGACCGCACCCTCGCCGACATGATCGTGCGACCGGCGCAGGCGCTCACCCTGCTCGCCCGCTTCCAGAACCTCGACCCGGGCGACCTGCTGCTCACCGGCACACCCGGCGGCACCGCCCTGAAGGCCCCGCCCAAGCCGGTCGAGAAGATCGCCGCTCTGCTGCCGCCCGCGTTGAAGTGGAAGGCGTTCTTCAACGGCCAGGCCAAGAACCCGCTGTACCTGCGCGACGGTGACCTCGTCACCGCCACCATCGCCACCCCCGACGGGCACATCGACCTGGGCGAGCAGCGGACCGCCGTGGCGGACGCGAAGTGAGCACCGCAGACCGGCGACCGGTGGTCATCATCGGCGCGGGGCCCGTGGGAGTCACGGCCGCGCTCCTGCTCGCCCGGCACAAGGTGCCCAGCCTGCTCCTCGAACGCCACCGGGACGTCTACCCGCTGCCGCGCGCCGTCGTCGTGGACGACGAGGTGCGCCGGATCCTGCAGAACGTCGGCATCCACGAGGAATTCGCCGCCCTCGCCCGGCCGGCACGCGGGCTCCGACTGCTGGACGCCCGGCACCGCGTGATCGCCGAATTCGCGCGACCCGGGCACGGCCGTCACGGCTTCCCCCAGACCAGCATGTTCGACCAGCCGGACCTCGAGCGTCTGCTGCGCGACGCTCTCGCCCGCCGACCGGAGTGTGAGCTGCGGGGCGGGGTGGAGGTCGTGTCCGTCACGCAGGACACCGACGGGACGGCTCCGGTCCGGGTCACCTTCCGCCGCGACGGCAGCGACGAGGACGAGCATGTGTGGGCCGATGCCGTCCTCGGCTGCGACGGCGCCGGCAGCCTCACCCGCGACGCCATCGGCGCCGTATGGGAGGACCTGCGCTTCGAGGAGAGCTGGCGGGTCATCGACGTGCGCACCAGCCGTCCGGTGCGGACCTGGGAGGGCGTCGACCAGATCTGCTGCCCCACCCGGCCCGCCACCTTCATGCGCCTCGGCGAGGACCGCTACCGCTGGGAGTTCCGGCTGCCCGCCGACGTACACCTGGACGGCCCGGACGGCCGGGAACGTCTGCGCGAGCTGGTCGCCCCCTGGGTGGACGTGCCGTCCGGCGCCGCGGGGGCCGACGACTTCGAGGTGATCCGGCAGGCGCAGTACACCTTCAGGGCCCGCCTCGCCGACCGGTGGCGCCAGGGACGCGTCTTCCTGCTGGGCGACGCGGCCCACCTCACGCCTCCCTTCATCGGCCAGGGCCTGTGCGCGGGCCTGCGCGACGCCCGAAACCTCACCTGGAAGCTCGCCCGCGTTCTCCGGCAGGGCGCGGACGAAGGGCTGTTGGACACCTACGAGCGCGAGCGCAAACCGCACGCCCGCTACGTGATCCGGCTCGCGGTGGCCGTCGGCTGGGCCATGACAGGCGGACAGGACCGCGGCGCGGCACTGCGCCGGGCCGTCGTCGGCGCGGCATGCCGCCTCCCCGGCGTGACCGCGGCGGTGAGCCGCGACCTCAGCCCCCCGCTGACCGCCGGCCCCCTGGTACGGCGCCGGCCCGGGTTCGTCGGTCGCGGGCTGACCGGCACCTTCTGCCCGCAGCCCTGGGTGATCGTCGACGGCGGGCGCACGCGCCTGGACGACGTCCTCGCCGACTCCTTCGCCCTCCTGACCGCTGTGCCGCCCACCCCGCAGATGACGGCCGTGGCCACGGCACTCGACGCGGCCACGATCCACGTCGACGACCTGAGCGACGACGGCACGCTGGCCGCCTGGCTGGCACGCGGCCGGGCGGACGCCGCCCTGCTGCGCCCCGACCGTGTCGTGATGGACACCGTCCCCACCGGGGCCGGTCACTTCGCGGACCCCACCGCCTGGGCCTCCCTGCTCCACACGGCCCGCCGTACCACCGATGCCCGGCCCGACCCCCTGCCGAGGAGCACCGCACCGTGACCACTCCGCGTCCCACGCCGCACCCGGAACCGTTCCTGCCGCCCGACCCGAAGACGGCCGCCGGCAGCCGCATCGCGGATTTCGCCCGCTGGGCTTCCCGGCACCAGGGCGCCGAAGGTATCCAGGACCCCACCGACTACCAGGCCCTGCACCACTGGTCCGTCACCGACCTGAAAGGGTTCTGGGCGGCGGTGTGGGAGTACTTCGACATCGAGGCTTCCACTCCGTACGAGCGGGTGCTGGCGGAGGAGACCATGCCCGGCGCCAACTGGTTCCCGGGCGCCACCCTCAACTACGCCCACCACGCGCTGCGCAACCTGCACCCGGACGCACCCGCGATCACCGCACTGGACGAGACGGGAGCCGGCTACGAGATCACGGGCCGACAGCTGCGCGCCCAGGTCGCCTCCGTCGCGGCCACCCTGCGCGACCTGGGCGTCGGCCGGGGCGACCGGGTCGTGGGCTACCTGCCCAACACCCCGCACGCCGTCATCGCCTTCCTCGCCACCGCCGGCCTGGGCGCCGTGTGGTCGGTGTGCGGCCAGGACTACGCCCCCAAGGCCGCAGCCGACCGCTTCGCCCAGCTCGAACCCACGGTGCTCGTCACCGCGGACGGCTACCTCTTCAACGACACCCGCCACGACCGCCGCGCAGCCTCGCTCGACCTCGCCGGGGCCCTTCCCACCCTGAAGGCCACGGTGCTCGTGGACCACCTGGGCCTCACCTGGCCCGAGACCGGGCACACCACCCTGACGGTGCCGTGGGAAGACGCCGCCACCGGCACCGAACACCTCCCCATCACGCCGGTGCCGTTCGACCACCCGCTGTGGATCGTCTTCTCCTCCGGCACCACCGGCCTGCCCAAGGGCATCGTGCACGGCCACGGCGGCGTCCTGCTCGAACACCTCAAAATCCTCGCGCTGCACTGCGACCTGGGCGTCGGTGACCGCCTGCTGTGGTACACCACCACCCACTGGATGATGTGGAACCTGGTCGTCTCCACCCTGCTGACCGGCGCCACCACCTGCACCTACGACGGAAGCCCCGCGCCGGTGGCGCGCCCGGGCATCCTGTGGGAGCTGGCGGCCCGCCACAAGGTGACGGTCTTCGGCACCAGCCCCCAGTACCTGCTGGCCATGGCCAAGCTGGGCATCGAACCCTCGGAGCACGACCTGTCGGCCGTCCGGGCCATCGGCAGCACCGGCTCCGCCCTGCCCGCCTCCGCCTACCCCTGGGTCCGCGACCACGTGGGCGCCGGTATCCAGCTGGCCTCCACCAGCGGCGGCACCGACGTCGTCTCCGCCTTCGCCGGCAGCTCCCCCACGACCCCCGTCTGGGCGGGCGAGGTGTCCGCCCCCAACCTCGGCGTGGCGCTCGCGGCGTACGACGGCGCCGGACGGCCGGTCGTCGACCAGGTCGGCGAACTGGTCATCACCCGCCCCATGCCGTCCATGCCCCTGTACTTCTGGAACGACCCCGACGGCAGCCGCTACCGCGACGCCTATTTCGCCGCCTACCCGGGCGTATGGCGGCACGGCGACTGGATCACCCTCACCTCCCACGGCTCGGTGATCGTCCACGGCCGCTCCGACGCCACCCTCAACCGCAACGGCGTGCGCCTGGGCAGTGCCGACATCCACGACGTCGTCGAACGCCTCCCCGAGATCACCGAGGCGCTCGTCATCGGCGCGGAGGAACCCGACGGCGGCTACTGGATGCCCCTGTTCGTCGTCCCCGCGCCCGGTGTCACGCTGGACGACGCCTTGCGCGAGAAGATCCGTGACGCCGTCCGCACCGGCGCCTCGCCCCGCCACGTACCCGACGAGATCCTCGCCGTGCCGGCCATCCCGCACACCAGGACGGGCAAGAAACTCGAGGTCCCGGTCAAGCGCCTCCTCCAGGGCGCGCCCGCCGAGCAGGTCCTCCATCCCTCGGCGGTCGACGACCCGGACCTGGTCGCCTACTTCGCCGACCTGGGAGCCGAACGCCGCCAGGCCCGTCACCCGCGCACCGTGAGCGAGCCCGCGCCGGGGCTGTCAGACTGAATATGTGGTTCCGCTGATGACCGCGACCGATCAGGCCGCGTCCTCATCACTCACCGGCGCCGGCGTGGTGTCGGTGTGCGCATTGCTCTTCACGGTCGCGTCGTTCTGGTGGCTCAATGCCCGACAGGGGCGCCTGAAGACGTGGGAGCCGCACGCCTTCGCAGCGATCATTCACGCATCCACGGCCCGCCTGCGGCTCCCGCTCGTCCTGCACAACACCGGCCCCAAGCCGATCGTCGTGCAGGACCTCATCCTGACCTTCCCCGACGAGCCCGCGTCCCATCTGCCACTGCTGTGGGTGTCCTCGCCGTCCCGCCTCCAGCCCGCGCCGGACGAGGAGGCAAAGCTGCCGGCCGGATTCGTCGTTCCGGGCAGAGAGGCGCAACAACTCTTCATAGAGTTCGAGGCACCGTTTTCCGGGTTCATGCCGGAAGCCCGTGACTACCAGGTCCAGTTGCAGGCGAGGGTCGGCCACCGCAAGGGGTGGCGCCGCCTGCTGACGTTCACCCTGCGGGCCGCCAACATCATCGATCCGGACCGCTACACCGTGTACGACAACGCGCCGATCGAGCTGACGAAGGAAGACCGGAAGAGGGCGGATGCCGCACTCCTGGAGCTGTTCGAAGAGCACGGAGACGACTCCGCTTCGGACGGCAGGAGACAGCGGCCCTCTTCCAAGGACGACGGCGACACCGACACGAGCCGCTGACGAGACTGGCGCTCCGGGGACAACCGCTGCCGCAGGGCTTCACCGCTCTCGTCACGGAAGCGCGAAACCTCCGACTGCCTTGACGACAGACGGATCAGCGGCCTTCGGCCAGGGCACGAGCCGGTGAGGGGTAGCCCGGCGAGTCCTGGCGCCCGCCTGCACCTGCACCGTCATCCGCAGTGCTCGGCGCAAGGGACCGCAGTACATCGAGGCAGGCTGCGATCGCGGGTTCGTGGCCTGCGTCGATCCGGGTGACGATCTCGATCGTGCGAGCGAGCGTGGGGTCGGCCACCGGCCGCGCGACAAGCGTGGGCGGGAGATGAACCGCGGCCATGCGAGGGAGGACGACCGGGTGGCCACCGCTCGCCGCCAGGGCGATCATGGCGTTGAAGTCGGAGCAGGTGTGCTGTATCTGCGGGGTGAATCCCACCGACCGGCAGGCGTGGAGGACGGCCGCGCCGCAGGCGGTGTCCGCGCGGGCCGTGATCCACGGTGTGTGCGCGAGGTCCCGCAATGCGATGGGAGACCCTTCCGCGGCGGCCGCGGGGTGATCACGCCGGACTACGGCGGCCAGCGGGTCGACATGCAACTGGTGGGTCTCGACGCCCAGGGGCACGGGATCGGCGAGGTTTGTGTAGCGGTAGACCAGCGCGAGGTCGACGCGTCGCTGGAGCAGCAGGCGCACGGCGAGTTCGGGTTCGGCCTCGGTGATGTGCAGGACCAGCCCGGGATGTCGGTCTTCCAGCGCCTGGCCGAGTGGGGCTGCCAGCGGGGCGAGGGCGCTGGGGAAGGCGGCGAGGTGGAGCGGCCCGACCGGCTCCGTGGCATGGCTGCGCAAGTGGCGTTGCGCGCGTTCGAGGGCGTCGAGCACGTGCTCGGTGTCTTCGGCCAGCCGGTGCCCGGCGGGTGTCAGATAGATGGACCGGCCCGTGCGTTCCAGCAGGCGCGTGTGGGTCTCCTCCTCCAGGAGCCGGAGCTGCTGCGAGACGGCGGAGGGGGTGACGCCGTGCAGTTCCGCCACAGCGGTCACGGTGCCGTGTGCGGCCAGATCACGCAGAAGGACCAGTCGTCGAACATCGAGCATTAGTTCAGCTTAAATGAATGATGTATCTGATGTAGCTGGACAGAAACGACCTCATGCGACGACGCTGGGCGGCCTGTCCCACCCCGTTGAGCAGCATCAGGAGTCCCCGTATGCGCGCCACCGTGATCCACGGACCGAACGACATCCGCATCGAGGAGGTCCCGGACCCACGGATCCAGCACCCTGCGGACGCGGTGGTGCGCGTGGTCAGCGCCTGCATCTGCGGCAGTGACCTCTGGGCCTACCGCGGGGTGGCCTCGCGCGTGCCCGGCCAGCGCATCGGGCACGAGTTCCTCGGCGTCGTGGAGGAGGTCGGCTCCGAGGTCACCGGTTTCGCTCCAGGCGACTTCGTGGTCGCACCCTTTGTCTGGTCCGACGGCACGTGCGACTACTGCCGGCAGAGCCTGCAGACCTCCTGCCCGCACGGCGGGTTCTGGGGAGAGGTCGGATCCGACGGGGGCCAGGGGGAAGCGGTCCGTGTGCCCTACGCCGACGGGACCCTCGTCGAACTGCCCCCGGACGCCGTCACCGACGAAAAGCTCCTCCCCGGCCTGCTGGCCCTCTCCGACGTGATGAGCACCGGACACCACGCCGCCGTCTCGGCGCGGGTCCGTCCCGGAGCCACGGTCGCCGTCGTGGGCGACGGAGCGGTCGGCCTGTGCGGTGTGCTCGCCGCCCGCCGACTCGGCGCCGACCGGATCATCGCGCTCGGCCGCCACCGGAGCCGCACGGACATCGCCCGTTCGTTCGGCGCCACCGACGTCGTCGCCGAGCGCGGCCAGGCGGCGATCGAGGCGATCCGGGAACTGACCGGCGGCCAGGGCGCACACGCCGTACTGGAAGCCGTCGGGACGGAGGAGTCGATGCGTACCGCCCTCTCCATCACTCGCGACGGCGGCGCCGTGGGCTATGTCGGCGTACCGCACGGCGGCAGCGCCGGCGTGGACATCGCCCGGATGTTCGACCGCAACATCACTCTGGCAGGTGGCGTCGCCCCGGCACGCGCCTACATACCCGAACTGCTCACCGATGTGCTGGCGGGCGTCATCGATCCCGCTCCGGTCTTCGACCGCACCGTCGGCCTCGACGGGGTGCCGGACGGCTACCGCGCCATGGACGACCGGTCGGCGCTGAAAGTCCGCATCACCTTCTGATCAGCCACGAGGAGATGTACATGAAGATCGCCATCGCCGGCGGGCACGGCCGGATCGCCCGGCGTCTGGGCCGACTCCTCATCGCACGGGGAGACAGCGTCGTGGGGCTCATCCGTAACCCCGCCCACAGCGCTGACCTGGCGGACGACGGAGTACGGCCGATCGTCTGCGATCTCGAGGCGGCGTCGCCCGACGACGTCGCCGCGGCCCTGTCCGGAGCCGATGCCGTGGTCTTCGCTGCCGGCGCCGGCCCCGGCAGCGGTGCGGCCCGCAAGTACACCGTCGATCATCAGGCCGCCGTGCTTCTGGCCGAGGCCGCCCTGCGGGCAGACGTCCGGCGGTACGTGATGGTCTCCACCCGCGGCGCCGGCAGTCCGCCCCCGGCTCACGCCGACGACGTCTGGGCCGCCTACGTTCACGCCAAGACCGCCGCCGACGACCACGTCATGGCACGGGACCTCGACTGGACCGTCCTGCGCCCCGCAGCCCTCACCGACGCTCCCGGCACCGGCGCGGTACGCCTCACCGCGGAGAGGAGCGTGGGCCAGGTCACGCGCGACGACGTCGCCGAGGTCCTGGCCGCCCTGCTCGCCACGCCTGCCACCGCAGGGCTCGTCCTGGAACTTGCCCAGGGACCTGATCCCGTCGCCGAAGCGGTGGCACATGCCGCGAACGACCGCACGGGCGAACCCCGCCGCTGAGAGCCGACACCAGCGAGCAGCACGTCCCGTTCGCCGGCCAGGAGTGCGCCCTGCGCCTCCTGGCACGGTCACCGGCCCCCTGCCCCCAGGTCGGCCGCGCGTCGGGGCGCAGCGCCGGCTCGGGGGCGACTCGCAGATCAGAGCCCCTTGGCCGCGGGCTCCAGAATCGCCACGCACTCCACGTGATGCGTCATCGGGAACAGGTCGAACGCCCGGAGCGTCCGCACCCGGTACCCGCCCTCGCGGAAGTACGCCAGGTCCCGGGCCAGCGCGGCGGGATCGCAGGCGACGTAGGCGATGCGGCGGGCGTCCAGGGAGGCGAGGTGGGCGACCGTCTGGCGGCCGGCGCCGGACCGCGGGGGGTCCAGGACGATCAGGTCGACCTCGGTGATGCCGGTGCGCGGCAGGACCGACTCGACCTTGCCCTGCTCGATGCGGACGCGCGGGAAGTCGGCGAGGTTGTGCCGTGCGTCCTCGACCGCCCGCTTGCCGGACTCGATGCCGAGCACCGCGCCCTTCTCGCCGAGGCGGTCGGCGAGGGCGCCGGCGAAGAGGCCCACGCCGCAGTAGAGGTCCAGGGCCATCTCGCCCTTGCGCGGCAGCAGGCCCTGCATGACGGCCTTGACCAGGGTGTCGGCCGCCATCGGGTGGACCTGCCAGAAGCCGCCGCTGCCGACGCGGTAGGTGTGGTCGTCGGCGCGCTCGCGGACGAACGCGCGGCCGTGGACGCGGTGGATGCCGCCGTCCTTCTCGTCGACGCGCATCACGGAGACGGGCCTGTCCAGCTCGACGAGCGGCAGCCGTGCGCCCGGCTTCGGCTCCAGGATCACCATGCGGTCCTGGGAACCCGTCGCGGCGATCGCCTCGACGGAGGCCATGCCGGCCCAGTCCCGCTCCTCGATGCCGAGTTCGCTGACGCCGGCCGCGGCGATCATGCAGTGGTCGATCGGTTCGACCTCGTGCGAGCGGTGGCGGCGCAGTCCGGCGTTGCCGTCCGCGTCCACGGCGTACTGCACGCGCGTGCGCCATTGCGGGACCTGCCCGGCGGGCAGCTTGTCGCCCTCGGCCGGTACCACCGTGCCGTCCCAGCCGGCCTCCTCGGGCGTGAGCCCGGCGAGCCGGCGCAGCTGCTCGGCGATCACGTCGGCCTTCAGCCGGCGCTGGGCGCCCGGCTTGGCATGCTGCCAGTCGCAGCCGCCGCAGCGGCCCGGCCCGGCGAACGGGCAGGGCGCCTCGATGCGGTCCTTGGACGCCTCCAGGATCCGTACGGCGTCCGCGCGCAGGAAGCGCGCGCCCTCCTCGCCCTCGGTCACCCGCGCCACCACCCGCTCACCGGGCAGCGCGTGCCGGACGAACAGCACCTGGCCCTCGGCGGTACGGGCGATGCAGTGGCCGCCGTGGGCGACGGGGCCGATCTCGACCTCGTACTCCTCGCCCACCAGAGACTTGGTCGGTTCTGCCTGCATGGTGGGGTGACTCCAGATCGGGACGGAAAGCGGGGACGGAAGGAGGAGAGGAAGGCGGGGACAGGAGGCGGGACACCGGGACGGGAAAAGGCCGCAGACCGGTGAGGCCGACAACAGCCCACCAGTCTACGGCCTCTCCCGCGTGCCTCAGTCCTTGGTCGCCGACGGCTGCTTGGGGCGCTCCACCGCGGGGCCACGGCGGACCGCGCCCGGCGCGCTCCACTCCTGCCGCTTGCGGGCCCGCAGCTTGGCGGCCTCGGAGGACTGCAGCTGGTAGGGCACCGAGGTGACCATGACGCCCGGCGTGAAGAGCAGGCGGCCCTTCAGGCGCAGGGCGCTCTGGTTGTGCAGCAGGTGCTCGTACCAGTGGCCGACCACGTACTCGGGGATGATCACCGAGACCGCGTCGCGCGGGGACTCCTTGCGCAGGCCCTTGACGTACTCGATCACCGGACGGGTGACCTCGCGGTACGGCGAGTCGAGGACCTTGAGCGGTACGTCGATGCCGCGCCGCTCCCACTCGTCGCGCAGCGCCTTGGTCTCGGCCGGGTCGACGTTGACCGTCAGGGCCTCCAGGGTGTCCGAGCGCATCAGCTTGGCGTAGGCCAGGGCGCGCAGCGTCGGACGGTGGATCTTGGAGATCAGCACGACGGAGTGCACCCGCGACGGACGGACCATGTCGTCGTCCGGCTCCTCGGGGGCGGCGATCTCCTCGGCGACGCGGTCGTAGTGCTTACGGATCGCGGTCATGGTCGCGTAGAAGATGCACATGCCGAGCACGGCCACCCACGCGCCGTGCGTGAACTTGGTGATCAGCACCACGACCAGCACCAGGCCGGTCAGGAAGGCGCCGAACGCATTGATCGCACGGGAGCGGATCATGTGGCGGCGCTTGGCCTGGTTCTTCTCGACCCGCAGGTGCCGGTTCCAGTGCCGGACCATGCCGATCTGGCTGAGCGTGAAGGACACGAACACGCCGACGATGTACAGCTGGATCAGCCGCGTGGAGTCCGCGCCGTAGATGACGGTCAGCAGCGCCGCGGTGCCGGCGAGCAGCACGATGCCGTTGGAGAAGGCGAGGCGGTCGCCGCGGGTGTGCAGCTGGCGCGGGAGGTAGCGGTCCTGGGCGAGGATCGAGCCCAGCAGCGGGAAGCCGTTGTACGCCGTGTTCGCCGCCAGGAACAGGACCAGGGCCGTCGCCGCCGCCAGGACGACGAACAGGAAGCTGCCCTTGCCGAAGACCGCCTCGGCGACCTGGGAGATCACCGGGTTCTGGACGTAGCCGGAGCCGAGCGGGTGGCCGTTGTGGATCAGGTCGACGGCCGGGTTCTCCGCCATGTGGACCTTGGTCGTCATGGCGAGGACGATGATGCCGCAGAACATGGTGACGGCCAGCAGGCCCATCATCGCGAGGGTGGTCGCGGCGTTCTTCGACTTGGGCTTGCGGAAGGCCGGGACGCCGTTGGAGATGGCCTCGACGCCGGTGAGGGCCGCACAGCCCGAGGAGAAGGCCCGCAGCAGCAGGAAGACGAGCGCGAAGCCCGCGAGGCCCTGGTGCTCGGCGTTGATGTGGTAGTCGGCGGTCGGCGCCCGCATGGTGTGGCCGAGGACCAGGCCCCGGACGGCACCCCACGCGATCATGATGAAGACACCGCCGACGAACACGTACGTCGGGATCGCGAAGAGCTTGCCGGACTCCTTCACGCCGCGCAGGTTCATCAGCGTCAGCAGCACGATCACGATGACCGCGCACAGCACCTTGTGCTGGACGACGAAGGGGATCGCGGAGCCGAGGTTCTCGATGCCGGAGGCGATGGAGACGGCGACGGTCATGACGTAGTCCACGAGCAGGGCGCTCGCGACGGTCAGACCGGCTTTGGCGCCGAGGTTGGTCGTGGCGACCTCGTAGTCGCCGCCACCGCTCGGGTACGCGTGGACGTTCTGCCGGTAGGAGGCGACCACGGTGAACATCAGCACGACGACCGCGAGGGCGATCCAGGGGCTGAAGTGGTACGCCGACACGCCCGCGATGGACAGGACCAGCAGGACCTCCCCCGGCGCGTAGGCGACGGAGGACAGCGGGTCGGAGGCGAAGACGGGGAGTGCGATGCGCTTCGGCAGGAGCGTTTCGCCCAGCCGGTCACTGCGCAGTGCGCGCCCGATCAGAATCCGTTTGGGCACGTCGGTCAGTTTGGACACGACAGAGGATGGTAGGCCTTCGAACAGGCAGCCGCCCACCCGGCACCCATGTTCTGCCTCACGAGTGAAATCACAGGCGCCCGGAACTGCGGATTCCGTGGTCCGCGCGCTCCCCGTGCCTAGATGGCAGACCCCGCCTGTCGTCGCACTTCGGAGATGCCATGCCCCCGCCCGCGGAGCTGATCGGGGCGATTCTCGCCCTGGTCGGCCTCGGAATCCTGACCCTGTGCAGCGTGCGCAGCATCACTCGCCGGCGCCGGCCCGCGGTGATCACCGACACGGACCGCTGACCCTGCTCATGCCCATGATCGCGGACAGTGATCAAGCCAACCCCGGCGCAGGGGTGCCCACCCCGCGGCGCCCGTGTGTAGCTTTGGGCGTCGGTCTGAGACCCTGATGCTGAGCAGTAACTTTTGGACACCGGAAGGACGGTCGTGCACATCGTCATCATGGGCTGCGGACGAGTGGGTTCCGCCCTTGCCCAGACCCTGGAGCAACAGGGACACACGGTCGCCGTGATCGACCAGGACCCCACCGCCTTCCGCCGCCTGGGCCCGGGATTCGGCGGCCGCCGGGTCACCGGGGTCGGCTTCGACCAGGACACCCTGCGCGAGGCGGGCATCGAGGAGGCCGGCGCCTTCGCCGCCGTCTCCAGCGGCGACAACTCCAACATCATCTCCGCGCGCGTGGCCCGCGAGATGTTCGGCGTGGAGAACGTGGCCGCCCGCATCTACGACCCCCGCCGCGCGGAGGTCTACCAGCGCCTGGGCATCCCCACCGTGGCTACGGTCCGCTGGACGGCCGACCAGATGCTGCGCCGCCTGCTGCCCTCCGGCGCCGAGCCGCTGTGGCGCGACCCCACCGGCGGGGTCCAGCTCGCCGAGGTGCACGCCTCCGCGAAGTGGGTCGGGCACAAGATCAGCAGGCTCCAGGAGGAGACGGGCGTCCGCGTGGCCTTCCTGACCCGCCTGGGCGAGGCGATCCTGCCGACCTCGCAGACGGTGCTGCAGGAGGGCGACCTCGTGCACGTGATGATGCGGTCGGACGACGTCGAGAAGGTCGAGGCGGCGTTCGCCGAGGGCCCGGAAGAGGAGAGCGGTCACTGATGAGGGTCGCCATTGCCGGAGCCGGCGCCGTCGGCCGCTCGATCGCCGGCGAACTGCTCGAGAACGGCCACGAGGTCCTGCTCATCGACAAGGCCCCGACCGCCATCTCGGTGGAGCGGGTGCCCCAGGCGGAGTGGCTGCTGGCCGACGCCTGCGAGATCACGTCCCTGGACGAGGCGGCCCTGCAGCGCTGCAACGTGGTCATCGCCGCGACCGGTGACGACAAGGTCAACCTGGTCGTCTCGCTGCTCGCGAAGACCGAGTACGGCGTCCCGCGCGTCGTCGCCCGCGTCAACAACCCGAAGAACGAGTGGCTGTTCAACGAGGCCTGGGGCGTGGACGTGGCCGTCTCCACCCCGCGCCTGATGTCCGCCCTGGTCGAGGAGGCGGTGAGCGTCGGCGACCTGGTCCGGCTGCTGCGCTTCAGCCACGGCGACGCCAACCTCGTCGAGCTGACCCTGCCCGAGGAGTCGGCCCTGGCCGGCACCCAGGTCGGCGACGTGCAGTGGCCGGAGGACACCTCCCTGGTCACGATCATCCGCGGCACCCGCGTCCTGACGCCCACCAAGGAGGACTCCCTGGAGCCGGGCGACGAGCTGCTCTTCGTGGCCGCGCAGGCCCGCGAGGAACAGCTGGAGGAACTGCTGTCGGTCCGGCGGGAACAAGCCTGACGCGAGCCTGACGCAGACATCGAGAAGGGGGGGGGCGGCGGCGGGGGGGGCGGGGGGGGGGGGGGGGGGGGGGGGGGCCCCCCCCCGGGGGGGGGGGGGCCCCCCGCCCGCCGCCCGCCCCCGCCCGCCCCCCGCC
>NZ_JBFBBK010000005.1:276276-313489 GCF_040682635.1 Streptomyces sp. NPDC051133 | reverse complement strand
CTACGACGATGAGGCTCAGCCGTTCCGCTGGACCTACGACGGCACCCCACTTAAAGCCGCATGACCCCCGCAAGATCAATGCGGCGCTGCACTAGTCCGGGCAAATCGGCCCGTCAGAGTGTGCACCGTCCAGGCTGCCGCTGAGCGGCACGCCCTATACCGGCGCTACGTCCCCCAGCGCCTCTCGAAGGGCAGTGCCCACGACAGGCTCGGCTGCCGCCACCTGCCGAAGGTCATCGCTCTTCATATAACGATAGCTCTGCGGCGGGTGGAAGGTCCCCGCTGCGCGCAAGGCGTTGAGCGTGACCGGCTGCTCGAAGGACACAGGGTCCTCCAACGTGAGGCCACTCGCCTGAGTGGCACCGCTCATGTAGGCGTCGTACTCGCGTCGAGTGATCCCTGTCTGGGCACGATGCGCCGACCAGACCTCCTTGGGAGAAGCCACATGGACCGAGGCGATGCGCGCCATGCCCACCAGAGCCATGGTGGGCGCGGTCGCGTAGAGGAGAACCGGCGTTCCGGGAGGCGCGGCGACGCGTTGGCGGCGGACCTCCACCGTCTTGCTGCCGGCCAGGATCGCGGTGGCGAAGCGCGGGTGGACGGACAGCAGCATCGCTCGTTCCGGATCGTTCACGTCTTTCGGTGCCCCTCTTTGTAGACCGCCTGGAACAGCTCGTTGCTGATCTTGGACAGCGAGATCAGCAAGTTCGATGACCAAGGTAGTCCCAGCTCCCTGGCCAGCGGGGTCAATCGCTTCAGCGTCACCGACCTGGGGAAGATCTCGGTGTCCGAGAACCTCAGGGCCATGGCGTGACCCGAGGCATCAGCCGCTTCCTGAACCTCAGCTCGACCATATACGCCCAGGTGTTCGAATTTCGAGAAGAGCGCATCAGGTGTGTCGATGAGCACTTCGTCAAGCCGCGAACTGCCCACGATCATCTGGCTTTCCACACCGGCGGGCCCCTCACTGACGTACCAGAGGAGGCGGGCGGGAACGCTCTCCCCTCGATGCCCCGACGAACGGTAGTAGACGTGCTCCCTACTGATGCCCAGGACGTCGCTGCGTGGCAGGAGCATGGCCGGGACGTTGAACAGTTCGGTGGACCAACGCGGTTTGATCGGCACCACGAAGGACGGCAACCCGGAGTCGATGACCTTCGCCGGCCACCAGGCACGTTCCACCACAGCGGCTACCTCGGCAGGCATGCCCTCATGCAGGGCGGCTGCCTCCACGGTCAGCTCGCGAGCCAGCCCCCCAGCCACTGCCTCCACCTCAGCCGCCGTACCGCATACGTTCACCAGGAGAGCCACGAGCCTGCCGTCGTGCTCGAAGAAGCCGTCATCCCCGCCGGCTGCCTTGGCCACGGCCGAGGGATGCGGGTCGGTGATTCGAATGATCTCCGCGCCGCAGTCACGCCCAAGGCGCTTGAGCAGGAAGAGGAGTTGCCTGGCCAGGGTCTCTTCGAGCGGATGGTCTGCGGTGCGGAGCACAGGGACCATCAGGGTCCGCCCGTCCAGCGCCCACGCATAGAGGGCTACGGGGTGGCCCTCCCCGTCCCGCAGCAGTTCACGGCGCCAAACGACCGAGTCGGCGGCCAGGGAGCGCAAGCGTTCAGCGAAGGCCGATCCGTCGTCCCCGCCGGACTGGTCGAAGAAGGCGACCAGCTCGTCCTCGCCGCCTGGGGACACCTCCATGGACCGGAAGTCCGTACCCATCAGGTCGGCAGGGCGGTAGACCTGGGCCTGTCGAAGCTCGTCCACGTGCAGCGTCACCGTGGCGGGCGATACGACACGGACCCTGGCAACCTCCCAAGCCACGTCCGCCAGGCGGGACAGGAGGCGGTTCCGAGTGGCCAGCACGCGGAGGCCGGCGCACGAGGTCTCGGCCACGTACTGCGCGCAGCGACGGAGTGCCCCGTCGTCGGAAAGGTCCGGGACTGACTTCTTGGCCGCGCTGAGCAGTTCAGCCGTTCGTTCAGCCACGGCCGCAGGGGCGGGAGTGAGCTGACGCAGTCCGGACAGCGCCGCCCGCTGGTGCTGGCGCTCGGCGGTGTCGGCGATATCGCGGATCTGATGGACCAGTTGGGGCGTGTAGGCAAGCTCGACGAGATCCGTCATCCAACCCGCTTCCAGCGCGCGGGATTCCTCTACGTCGGTTGTGTAGGCGAGTCCGCGGAGATCAGCGAACACCCCGTGGTCGACCGCCACCACCAGCAGGGCATCGCTCTCCACCTCAGTGAAGAGGTGGGGGTGCCCGAGATCCAGCCACCATCCGTCGAGGATCTCTCCGTCCCGGCCGCGTCCCCGTACCTCGCCGTGGGGGACGAACCCCAGGCTCGTCCACATGCCGCTGAGGTTGTAGTCCCGACGGCACTTGGCCTTTATGCCGAGCCGTTGTGGATACCTCTTCCGGATCTCCTCCACCAGTTGCCGTGCGATGCTCCTGCCGCGCTGCTCCTCCGCCACGCACAGGTGGGCCAGGCGTATGTGCGCGCTCCTTTTCGGGAGCCCGAACAATGCGTAGCCGATCACCTCGTCCGCCTCAACAGCTACGAGTAGTCCACCGTCTTCCGCCGCCTTGGTGTACGCGGGCGGCTTCAAGAGACCCAACGTCTTGGTGTAGCGATTGCCCAGCGTGATGGCCTTGTCGATCAGCTCATTCTGCGCAGGCGCAACCGACAGCAACTTGATCGCCACTACTCCCCCCTCCAGAAGGGCCGACCGAGACCAGCCTCAACTCGCCTGTCAGTACATACAGAGAAAGCTGATCTCAACGGAAGCCGTCCCTCAAGGGGGCACGAGGGGCGCACGGTGCTGCAGCGGCAATCCCGACGCGGCTACGGGCGTAGCGAAACCCGGCCGGATTCGCTACGCCCATCGCATCTTCACGCTTCTGCGGCTGGCATTCCCTCCACATCTGCCTGACGCAGTTGCTGCCGCACCTCGGCGTCGATGCCCCGAGCGAGCTTCCGCTGATGCTTCGCCGTCGAGTGCTGGTAGATCAGCTGGGCCCGCTCCGAGGACTGGCCGGCGCGGACCATGAGGTCCTTCAGCTTGGCGCCGGTGTCGGCGGCCAGGGTGTTGCCGGTGTGGCGGAGGTCGTAGAAGCGGAAGTTGTCCGGCATGCCGACCTTGGTCCTCGCCTTTCGCCACTTGCGGCCAAAGGTCGAGCGGCGAAAGGGGGCGCCCTTCTCGCCGACGAAGATCAGGCCATCCCGCTCCTTCTCGGCGAACCACTGAAGGTGGCGGCGAAGCTCGGGGAGCAGGAAGTCGGGCAGGTACACGGTGCGTTTGCCCGCACGGGACTTAGGGTCGCCTGTGACTCGACGGCCGTTCGTCAGCTCCGGGGAAGCCTGCGTAATGCGCAGGGAGCATTCGTCGAGATCGACACTGTGACGGCGCAGTTCGGCCAGCTCCTCCGGGCGGAGGGAGGCGAAGGCGCCGAGCAGGACCATCAGGCGCCAGCGTGGGCCCATGGCGTCGGCGAGGTCGAAGACCTGCGCGATGGTGGCGGTGGGGCGCTCGTCGGCCTCCTCCTTGCCAGCGCCCTTGATGCGGCACGGGTTGGTGCGCAGAAGGTCGTCGTCGACCGCCGTCTGGAGGATGCCCTTCAGCAGGCGGTACGACTTGGCGACCGTGGTCGGGCCGGTCGTCTTCAGGCGCTCGGCTCGCCAGGTGCGGACGGAGGGCGGGGTGATCTCGTCCAGGTCTTTGCCGCCGAAAGTCGGCAGGATGTGCCCGCGCAGCAGACCCCCGTACCGGTCGACCGTGGTCGCGGCCAGGCCACGCTCCTCCATCCAACGCAGGGCGTACATCCCGAAGTTGAGCGCGCCGGCGTCCGGGTTGTGCCAGGTGTTGCGCTCGATGTCGGCGCGGACGAGGTTGAGCCAGTCCTGGGCATCGGACTTGGTCTCGAACGTCTCCGGTGCGGTGTACCGCTCGCCGTCGGGGCCGATGTAGCGGGCCTGCCACCGCCCCGATGGGAGCCGCCGCACCGTGCCGAACTCGCGCCGCCGCTGCGGCTTGCGTCCCGCCATCAGGCCGCCTTCCCGTAGCGGGCACGGTTGCGGCGGACGGGCTCGACGGTGCGCGCCTCGACGTACTCGGCGACCGCGCTCTCGGGGATGCGCACCGGGCGGCCGAGCTTGACGTAGCGGATGCGGCGCTCGGCGATGAGGCGGCGGACGAAGCGCTCGCCGGTGCCGAGCATTTCGCCGGCTTCGGCCACGGTCAGGAGGCGGTCAGCCATTCACATTCACCTCCGTCGCGGTGCAGTGCGAGCGGGGGTGGGCAGGGGGTATTGCAGGTCGGCGCAAGGGCGATGCGTCCTTTACTCGGGGAAGCGGTTTGGGGCGGCAGCAGTCCGGGCCAGTGGCAGGCGGGCCTATGCGGCCTGAACCCCGTGGAGAAGGGCCAGGAGCGAGACCCGGAGGGCCTGGGCGAGGGCAACGAGGTCGTCGATGTCGCATCGGCGCTGGGCGCGTTCGATGCGGGACAGCATCGTGTTGCTCATCGGACGGCCGAGGGCGGTGACGTGGGCGGCGAGTTCGCGTTGGGCGAGGCCGCGTTCGGTACGGAGGATTTCGATGGTGCGGGCGGTCCGTATTCCGGCCGGACCGATTTCCAGGGATCTTGCTGCCATAGCTCCATTTGTAGCTCCCAATCGCCGGTTTGGTTAACCGGCGATCGTCGGCTATGTTGCGCCCGGCTCAGCGGCCGGGACCTACCTGCGGGCTGGGTTTCGAGCATCCGGTTGACAGTGTCTTTGCCAGCCTGGAGACATGCTCTGACGTGGGGTGTTGTGTTGTAACTTGCGCTCGCAGCGGGAGTCAACGTGTTCTCGATGTGATGCTTCTGGCTTCATCTGACGGGGCATTATTTCGGCAACCGGCGATTCGGGTTTATGATTTTGGTGTTGCCTCGCTCGCCATCTGCGTTCGCCGTCAGCTGTCTGATTTCCCGGCGGAATGCTGGACTTGTGCGGCATGGGTGTGGCTGTCTTGGCCATACGACGCCACCAGCCCTCCCCCGCGCCTTCGGCCCAGGGCTGTGCGCCACCCCCCTCCCTGTGCACCGCCCGACGACGGCCGCCTGCACCTCCCTGCCCTGACCTAGGAGCCGCCGCCTCATGAGCCACGACGCCCGCGAATGGGTGTGGAACCACAGCCACAGCAAAGGCACCGCCCGCCTGGTCCTCGCTCTGATCGCCGACCGGTGCATCGACCGGCGCTGCATCGCGTACGCGTCCGTGCCCACCCTCATGAAGCGCGCGAACGCCTCCCGCACCGCGGTGCGTGACGCACTGGCCAAGCTGATCGCCGGCGGGGAACTGGTCCCGCTCCCCGGAAGCAAGGGGCCACGGGGAGAGACGTACTACCACCTGCCGAGCGCTGCCCGGTTCCTCGCCGAACAGGCTGCCGAGGGGGATCAGGCTCTGCCCCTCCCGGGGGGTCAGAATCCGACCCCTGGGGGACCGGAATCCGACCCTGCCGATGCCTTCGACGGGGGGCCGGAATCTGATCCCCCGGCACGGAATGTGACCCCCAGGGGGGTCGGATTCAGACCCTCAGGGGGTGCGGATTCCGACCCCCAGAACAGAAGAGAACCGAAGGTGAACGGTAGTAACAGCAGCAGCTCTGCCCCACTCATCCCCGCCACCGACTGGCAGATCGACGACGATGCCCGGGCCTGGCTGCAGGACCACGGCCACCTCGACCGACTCGGCGAGCATGCACTGCACGCCGCCGACGAGAAGTGGCGCACCTATCGGGCCACCTGGGCGCCCCGCACCGCTGCAGCCTGGGCTGCCGACTGGCGTGCGTGGATCGCCCGCGAACGCACCCCCGCCCCCGGACGTCCAAACCTCTACGCCCTGCCCGGCGGCACACCCAACCCGACCCCCGGTATGACTCGCTCCGAGGCACACATGGCCGCGTTGCTCGCCGCCCTCGACGAACCGACCGGATCGTAAGGAGTAACCACCCCTGGAGCGCAACGAAATCGCCGCCATCCTCGCCTACATCGGCCGCCTGGACCCGCGCACCGTCCGCACCGGCCCGGGCGAGGCCCGTGACCAGATCGCCCAGTGGCAGGAGCTGCTCGACGACGTGCCCTTCGCCACCGACCACGGCTGGGACGTCCGCGAGGCGATACGGTCCCACGTCCTCGACTCTCCGTACCCGATCCTCCCGGTGGACGTCGCCCGCAAGTGGCGTGCCCACCGACGCGACCGCCTCGACCGGCACACCGACCCCACACCAGCTTCCGACCCGGACGATCCGGCCGCCTGGCGAGCCGAGCTGCTCCGGTCCCGCAACGCTGTCGCCGCCGGTCTTGCCGCCCCCTCGACGCACCGGCAGATCACCAGCGGTGGCCGGCTCCCCGACGTCGCGGAGCGCCTGCGAGAGATCGGGTCGTGCATCCCGCCGCCCGTCCGCGCCGAGCTGGCCCGCTACCGTCCGACCCGCGCTGCCCGCGAGGCCGCTGGCAACAGCGGCGCCCCCGACGCGCTCAGCGTCCGATGCGAGTGGTGCCACGCACCTGCCGGTGCCCCGTGCCGTCGACGGCGGACGAACCCTGACGGCACCGCCAGGGGCAACGCCGTACGTGCGACTGCCCACCCGTCGCGCATCGATCTCGCCACCGCCCGGCTCGACCCCCAGCAGGCTGCATGAGGCAGCCCCGCCTCGCTACTCGCGGCAGCTGCCCCGTCCCACGACCTATCGGTCCCGGACGAGCCATACGCGATCGACGAGGCGGCCATCCTGGCAACCGCGTCCCCGGGGCCAAGCCCGCGAAGACCAGGGACCGAACCTTGGTCCCCGACGGTCCCCGCGATCACGATCACCTCATGGCGGGGACGGTGGCGCACGGGACCGTATCGCGGGGACCGTGACGACGACGCACCGGGGACCGAGAGGGGACCGGTCCCCGAGGAAAACGCAGCTCAGAGGGCGTTTCGCGCCCGTCCCCAGAGTGTCCCCAGGGACGGTGACCGTCCCCGCGCCAGCCCGTTCCAGTCCCCCTCGAAGACCGCAACCGTGCAGGGAACGGGACGGTCCCCGTGACGACCTGTCAAGGGGACCGTCCCGCTGACGATGCGTCAGGGGGACCGTCCCCGATTCGCGTCGCATCCCGTCCCCAAGCGTTTGGGGACTGTCCACCGCAGCACTGTGGGGACCGGCCCCCGTTGCGCTCTCTGCAGCCATAGTCCCGGGCTCGACAGCGCCGACCTCGGTTGCCCCGGCCAGATCCCATCCTCCAGCCGCCGAATTGCTCCGGCCACGGCCCTCGTCCGCCGTCGGTCGGCACCCAGGCGGCTCAGCTCCCGTTCCGAACACACCCTGGAGACCCCCTCGTGCACGACCGACACCACGAACACACCAACCGGCAGGAGACTCCTATCGCCCCAGACAACCGCGCAGCAAGGTATGCCGCTGGACCGTCCAAGGACGGTCCCGTCGGGGTTGCCTCCGCCCCGGGGGTGGCGGAGGCACTCGGGCACCAGGGGGCGCCCGAGGGGGACCAGCCCGCCGCCGACGATCCCACCGCTGCCGTGCCGCTGCCACGCGCCGCCGAAGCAGCAGCCCTGCAGCGCGTGGCCCGACGTCGCAAGCCCGACCCGAACGGCCAGCGCAAGAAACGGGTCGATGCCCGCTACAGCGTCGAGGAGAAGGCCGCCATCCTCGCCAAGGCCGGGTCGCTGAACGTCAGCGGCGCCCACTACGTCGCCGTCGTCACCCTGGCCCACGTCCACGGCGACCTCACCGTGCCCGGCCAGCGCACCCAGCTGGACGACTACATCGACGAGCTGACCGCCCTGCGCCGCGAGGTCGCCGCCATCGGCCACAACATCAACCAGATCGCCAAGAAGCTCAACTCCGGCGGCCATCCACACCCTGGGGACACCGCCGTCCTGACCCAGGCCGAGCACACCCTGACCGCCGTCGCCGCCACGGTCCGCGACGTGGCGGCAGCCGCGAACCAGGCCGTCGCCCAGAAGGCGGCCTGATGATCGCGAAGATCAGCGGCGGCAAGGACACCGCCGGCCTGATCCGCTACCTGTTCGACACGAAGAAGGCCAAGGACCACACCGACCCGCACCTGGTGGCCTCCTGGGACGGTTTCGCCCCCGACCCCGGCCGCGCCGACGACTTCGACACGACGAAAAGGCGCCTGGTGGCCGACCTCGACCTGCACGTCAAACAGGCCCGGCGGCTCGGCCGCGCACCCGAGAAACACACGTGGCACTGCTCGATCCGGGCCGCCGAGAGCGACCGCCACCTGAGCGACGAGGAGTGGGCCGACATCGCCCGCCGCGTCGTGGCCGCCACCGGAATTGCACCCGACGGCGATCCGGACGGCTGCCGCTGGGTCGCCGTACGCCACGCCCCCGACCACATCCACATCGCCGCCACCAAAGTCCGCGGCGACCTGCGCACCGCACGCCACTGGAACGACTACCTCACCGCCGACCGCGAACTCGCCGCCATCGAGAAGGAATACGGCCTCCACCAAGTCGTCCGCGGGGACCGCACCGCCGCCAAACGGCCCACCCGCGCCGAGCAGGAGAAGGCCCGCCGCCAAGGACGCACGACAACCTCCCGCGAACAGCTGCGCACCACCGTCCGCCAGCTGGTGTCCATCGCCACCAGCCCGGAAGAGTTCCTCCACCTCCTCGACGGCGTCGACGGCGTCCGCGTCAACGTCCAGCACTTCCCCTCCGGAGACATACGCGGCTACAAGGTCGCCCTCGAAGGCGACACCAACGCCACCGACGAGCCGGTCTGGTTCTCCGGCTCCCAACTCGCCCCCGACCTGTCCTTCCCCAAAATCGCCGAACGCCTCACCGGCATCGAGGGGGCATCACCGGTCCAGTCAGGCAGCCGGCGTCGGCCGAACCCCTGGCACCAGGCCACCGCGGCGGCCGAACGCATCCCCCACCACCTCGACCACACCGACGACACCGTCGCCCAAGCGCACATCGCGGCCTTCGCCGAGGCCCTCGACATCCTGCCGCTCCTGGCCCCCGACCATCTGCAAGCACAGCTCCAGCAGGCCGCCCTCGCGTTCGAACGCGCCTCCCGCTCCCGCATCCACGCCCAACAGGACCAAGCCCGCGCCCTGCGCGGCGCCATCCGCGCACTACGCACGACACCGGCCACCGGTGACGGGAGCGGCCTGGCGATGTTCCTCGACATCGCCGTCCTGGTCGTCATCGCCGCCGCCCGCTGGCACCAGGCCCGCCACCACGACCAACAGGTCGCAGCCGCCCACCAGACCCTGATCCACCTCCAGGCGGCCTCCGAGCACGCTGCGGCCCAGCCACTGACCGCCCTGGCCCAGCGCAAACCACCAGCCCGCACCATGGAACACCACGCACAGCAGATACGAGCCGTCCTGCCCGACCACACCGATCAGGTCCTCGCCGACCCGGCCTGGCCCGCACTGGCCGCCGCCCTCGCCCAAGCCGAGACCGCCGGCCACGACCCCCAGCAACTCCTCCAGCACGCCGCCCGCCAGCGCACACTGGACGACGCCCGCTCCACCGCCAGAACCCTCACCTGGCGCATCCAACGCCTGGGTGAACGCCACGCACCCGGCCCGCGAGCCCAGGCAACCCATGCGCCTCACGCAGCGGTGCACCCCGCCGCTCCACAGCAGCCGCAGGCGCGGCGACGCTGATCACCCTTGCGCCCGACCGCCACCATCCGGCCTGGGTGCCTGGGGTTTGCGGTGCTTGCCGGTGCCGGAGCCGAGCGGCTTCGGCACCGGCCCTGGGGGCGATGGCTCGTCGGTCTCCGGGTACAGGATGGCTTTGGCCTCGGCCAGGGTGGCGGCGAATCCGTACGGCTCCCACACGTGCCCGTTCCACCGCTCGATGGCGCGGGGCGCATCCGGATTCAGATGCGATGCCCGGGGCCCGTCGCCGGACGCGACGGGCACGGCGCGAAGTCGGCCGATCTTCGCGTCACGGCGTTCCGCCCAGTCCTTCAGCGGCTCGTCGTCCATCCTGGCGTTCCTCGTGTCGGCGGTGGTGGCTGCTTCAGGAGGGTAGCGGCCATTGTGGGCCGTTCGGATTTCCCAGCCAGACCATCTGCCGGTCGTAGGAGACAGTGACACCGAAGGCGGCGGTGTTGGGTGAGCCGTACTCCTCCCAGGTGCCCACCGCCGACTCGACCGCATCCCACAGGCGGCGGGGGCCGCCCTGGCGGACCTGCCAGCCGCCGTCGTCCGTGGGAGCGAGGACGGCGAAGGAATCGGTGACGCTGTCCAACAGAAACGTGCTGACCGAGCCGCCGTCGACCGCCGTGGAGAAGAAACGGGCGTCCGGCGCCGCGAGCTGTGCCATGAAGGCCGGCCCAGAGCTGGTGAGGGCCTCCGGCCCGTACGTGGCTCTCCGTACTGTTCCGTCGTCGGGCTCCGGCACCCTGCCGAGGCTTTCCGGAGCGTCCTGCTGGCGGGCGATCATGAAGCTCGGGTCGTCCTCGCTGAACCAGCCGCTCGCGCTGTCTCCGGTGACGATGAGCTTGACCAGGCCGAGGGAGCGCATCCAGCCGCGCAGGGTGGTGAGGATGATGCCGCCTGGCCGGACCTGTTCCAGCCAGGCGGGCGGGATGCTGCGGAAGCCGCAGGTGGCGATCAGCCGGTCGTACGGGGCTCCGGCGCGGTGGCCGGCGCGGCCGTCCCCCACTACCAAGTGAGGGGTGTGACCGGATCCGGTGAGAGCTTCGCGGGCGCGTCGGGCCACGCCCTCGTCTGTCTCGATTGAGGTCACGTTCTCGCTGCCGAGCCGGTGGCACATCAGGGCTGTCGAGTAGCCGGTTCCGGTGCCGATTTCCAGCACGTTCATGCCGTCCTGCACGTCGAGGTCTTCGAGCATCCGGACCACGAGGCTCGGCAGCGTCGACGACGAGGTCGGGGTCGCGTTGCTGATCGGCTTCGGGTCGGCCCAGTCGATGTCATGGCCGTCGAACTGGGTCATCCATGTCTCGTCGGTGTAGACGAGCCGGAGCCACTCCTCCTTGCCGACCGTCTCCCGTGTAACCGGCTCCCAGGTGGTGACGCCGACAGCGTCGCTCTCCCGGTAGAAGCGCGGGATGAATTGATGGCGGGGCACGGCCTCCACGGCGGCCCGCCACTGCGGCGAGCGCAGCCGGCCCTCCTTTTCCAGTTGCCCGGCGAGCCGGCGCCGGAGGTCGACGGCGGCCGTCTCGATATCGGGCTCACAGGCCACGGATGCCTCCTTGTAGGAGATCGGCGAGTGCGGCAGTCATCGGCAGACCGGTCGGCGGCTCCATCCATGCCCACTGCCCAGAAGGGTTGCACTCGATGAAGATCCACTCGCCGGAGTCGGTCAGAGCGAAGTCGAACGCCCCGAAGACGAGCCCGAAGTGCTTCAGATAGGCGTGCATCGACCGCTCCACCGCGGGCGGCACGGCAAGCGGCATGTAGCTGTGCGTGCCGTAGTCCGTGCGCCAGTCGAGGAGACCGGAGTCGATCCGCACGGCGAAGATCCGCTCGCCTATCACCGTGACCCGGATGTCGGCGACCTTGTCCACGCGCTGCTGGAAGAGGTGCATGGTGCCGGTCACGGAGTCGTCGATCTCGTCGGCGGCCACCTCGGTCACGGGGACGGTCTGGGCCTTGCCGTCGACCAGGTACAGCGGGACCGAGATCGGCTTGAAGATCGCCGGACCGTGCTCCTTGATGAAGGCCCGTGCGTCGTCGGGAACGTTGGTGACGAGCGTGGGCGGCACCATGAAGCCGGCCGCCGCCGCTGCCGCGAGCCCGGCCGGCTTGTACTCGGCGTCGCCGATGCGGTTGGGGTGGTTGACGTAGAGGCAGCCGGGCAGGGCGGTCAGGATGCCGCCGAGCCCGTAGCGGGCCTGGGCCGCAGCGAACCGTTCGTCCTGCTTGTCGAGGTGGGGGAAGGCAAACCCGGAGGGGCGCCGGTAGTACATGGAACGCACCGCGCCCAGGTCGGCACGTCGGCTCGGAGTCTGCACGCTTCCCCGCCAGCTGTCGCTGTCGCCGCCGATGGCGGCGGAGCACGACAGGGTAGCGGGGAAGTCACCTGAGTCGAACCGCACGACCGGGACGCCCCGGTCGTGCAGCTCGGCGATCACGAAGTCCGCGGTCGGGTCGTCGAGGTTGGTGACGACCAGGACCGGACGATCGTCGTTCGTCAGCGGAGTCACTGGTCCGTGTCGTTGCCCGTGTCGCTGTCCGGGGAGTCGCTGTTGCGGTCGCCCTGGCCCGTGGTGCCGGTCGCGGGATTCGTGCCGGAGGACGTGCCGTGGCCCGGGGACATGGTGGGCACCCCGGAAGCGTCGAAGTACCGGGCGGTCTGCGTCTGCGGGTCCAGCTTCACCGTCGCGTAGGCGGGGCTCTCGACGGGCGGGTACGGGGCGATGCGGCGCAGGCCCCACGGGGCTGCGGTCAGGTGCCCCTGCGGCAGGGGGCTGCCGGTGGGGAATCGGTCCATGTGGTTGAACACGGTCTTCCTCTCTGTTGGGAGTTCCTGTCCTTCGTGTGCCTTGCTCACCCGCACGGCAGCGCGGAAGGCAGTCCTGCTGGTGCGGGGTCTCATGGGCGCCGGGAAGAAGAGGCGCCGGGTCTGCGTCAAAGCCGGACGGGGTTCCGCAGTCCGTCCAGGACTCGCTGAAGAAGGCTGATGTCCGGTGCGCGAGTCCCGGCCGCCAGCCGACCGTCGCGGTACCAGTGGCTGAGGTGCTGCCGCCACGCGCTCTCGGCACGCTGCACCTCGGAGCGGATCTCGTTGAGGACCAAGCCCGACTCGACGCGCAGCCGCACAAGGTCGGCTGGAGTGATCCGGACCGGCTCCGGGACGACCACCGCGTCGGCCTCGTCAGACATACAGGTGGGGTTGAAGGCCAGTTCCACGCACGCGTCCGGGCGCGGGTCGCCGACCAACTCCTCTGCGGGCAGGAGCCGTAAGGAGACAAGCGCGATCAGCATGCGGCCGGCACCCGCAGCTCTGCCCAGATGCGTTTCCCGCCGCGTACCAGCTCGCTGCCCCAGGCGTAGGCAAGAGCTTCGACAAGGAGCAACCCGCGGCCGTGCTCGTCGTTCGGTGACGGCGTGCCCGGGGTGGGTCTGGTGCGGGACGTGTCCGTCACGACGATCCGGGCGGACTCCTTGCCCACCCGGGTGATCGAGGCGCCGACCGTGGCGGCGTCAGTGTGCTCCACCGCGTTGGCCACCAACTCGGTGACGACCTGCGCGGCGACGTCCACCAGCTGAGGCAGGCCCCAGGTCTCAAGCACCAGCGCTATGTCCCGACGCGCCTGAGTGACGGACTCCGGCCTCGCCGCATACCGCTCCTGGTAGCGCTGTGGTCCCACCGTTGCAGCCGTCATGGTCATCGTCGCGTCCCTTGGAGGTGCTCACGTTCGGGGTAGCCCAACCACCGGCCGTCGGGGCGTTGTCGCCTGAGGAGGATTGGCTCGGGAGCATCCGCAACGAAACCCACAGTGACAGCCTCCCTACTAGGCTCGTTCGGTGGTGCATACGACGGTAGAGAGCCGTGATCACAGCTAGAAGTGACCGCAAGTACGGGTGGTTTGCTGCGGACACACGGGAATGGGGCTGTTCATGCAGTCGAGTTCGCGACAAACCCTGACCGGCAGTCAGGGATCAGGCGGGCGCCCGCGCACGGGCGTCATCTCCGGCTACGTCTTCCGGGTCATCCGAGAGCAGCAGGGACGCACCCAGGAGGACATAGCCGAGCAGCTGCGCGTGTCTGCGGACACGATCGCGGGCTGGGAATCGGGCCGCCGCCCGCTGACCGCTGTACCGATCGGGCAGATGCTCGTACACCGTCATCGGCTGATGCACATGGGCACCGCCCCGGCGCTCCTGCAAGCCCTCGACCGCGCCCTTGAGGCGGACGTCCTCCTCGCGAGCGCCCTCGACGACCAGGCCGACGTCGCGGCAAGCCCGCTCGGGGCCTGGGTGATGCAGCGCGACCTCGTCGAGGTCCTCGCATGGCCCCTCAACCACGTGCCGCCCCAGCCCGTCCGCGACCTGCCCGCCCCACCCCGCAAGCGCCGAGGCCCCGCGCCGGCCGGGCCGGAGCTGTCGGCCGCAGACCGCGCGCGGTTCTTCACACAGATGCGGCGCACCGCGGAACAAGCCCGGAGCGAAGACCAGTTCCTGCTCCGCCGCCAGGCCCTCTACCTCTCCGGGTACGACGACCAGGACGACGCCTCCGCATGGCTCGCTAACCAGCAGGCGAAAGAACGCCCTGGCGGCTGGCTTACGGGCTGGCTCAACTCCCGGTCTGTTGCCGCGGTCTCGGCCCGGCAAGGGGACCGGGACCGCATGAGTCACTTCATCGATGCCGCCCTCGTCGACGACGACGCCGGCGAGGCCGCGAACCTGAACTACTGGGCCTACTGGATCGGCGAGACGGCCCACCTGGAGCTGAGCGACGACTTCATCGCCGCCCGCACCCCTGGACCGTGGCCCGGCGACAGACTCCTCGCCCATCTCGCGCACGGCCTCGCGCCGCAGCACGGCTACGTCGACCTCAATATCCACTCCGTCTGGTCTCTGCTCCAGGTACGGCCCAACCTGCTGCGATCCGGAGCAGCAGGACGCGCCCTGCGCGACAGGCTGCCCGTGATGTTGGATAGCCGGGAGCTGTCGGCGCGCGGGCGCCGGGAGCTGGAGAGCATCCGGTACGCGATCCGCCTCGCCGAGGCGTGAGAGGAGTCCGACGGTGGCTGAAGACCTGTCCGCGGTGGCGCGCTTCCTGTACGAGGCGGGCACGCTGAAGCAGACCAAGCGCACCGGCTGGTGGATGGCCGGAGTACGCGAACCCGAGTCGGTCGCAGAGCACTCATGGCGCACCGCTCTCCTCGCGACGATCATCGCGAAACTGGAAGGCGCCGACCCCGCGCAGGCCGCGTTCCTCGCGGTATGGCACGACTCGCAGGAAACCCGTACCGGGGACGTGAACTACCTGGGCAGGAAGTACGCCCCGCAGGCAGACCCCCGAGCGGTCACCGAGGACCAGGTCGCGGGCATGCCCGAGGTCCTCGCCACCGCGGTACGCGAGCTGGTCGCGGAGTACGAGGCGAAGGAGTCCCCGGAGGCCCTCTGCGCCCGGGACGCCGACAAGCTGGAATGCATGATCCAGGGCATCGAGTACAAGGCCCAGGGCTACGAGAACGCGCAGCGCTGGATCGACAACAGCCGCAGCCGACTCACCACGAAGTCCGCCAATGAGCTCGCCGACGCGGTGCTTGCGACCGAGTCTCTGGACTGGCTGCGCACAGCCCTTGGGGAGACACAGAGCTGACCTCGTCCGACGGATCCGGCACTCAGCCCACGGCGCCCCGACCAGGTCGCCCGAGCGACGTCACTACGCTGACCGGCGGTTGCCCGTGGGGGAGGTGTGCTTCTGCAAGCCGATGTGTCGGGAACATCCCGCATCCACCGGTGCAGAACCGCAGTGGAGCAGTCCCGCCCCCGCATGGCGTCCCCACGCGGAGGCGTGCCCATAGCGTGCCCATAAGACCGGACAACCACGGTAAACAGCGGTGCGAAACCTGCCCTCGAAACTGCACCCCGGGCGACATACCCGCAGGTCAGAAGCCGTGTCGCCATCCAAGCGCCATCGCTTCCCAAGCTGAGAGCGCGAGTTCGATTCTCGTCACCCGCTCCATGTGAAACCCCAGGTCGGTGGCCTGGGGTTCTTTGCTGTCTAGACCATTTTTTGGTTGGGTCGAAGTCGCCTGCGCAGTCGGGGAGTTCGCCCTTTCAGCCCGGTAACCCTGCAGCGGTGGAACGCGTCGGCGGCGGGCAGTGAAGCTCGGCATCAATGCCGGGACCTCGGCCACCATGCACCGTCCAGGATTCCCTCGCGTACATGCGTCGTCGCCGGGCCGCAGCGGGGCCGTCCCCGGTCTCACCGGCTGGTGGATGGCGTCCGGCAGGAGCCTGGGGGGTGTCGGGGGTGTCGGAGTCGGCCATGGTGCCCGCCCGTCCGCAGGGGCAAGTACGTCCGCGACAGGAAGTGGCCTTACCACCTCACCGTACGACGCACGCCACTCGCGCGAGCGCCCCGGCGCCGACGGCTCCGGGACCTGAAGAATGCCTGTCATATGTCGGGCCTCGTCGCCGGGCCGTCGGGTGTGGGGCTCATGCTGTGTGGTGCCGGGCGGCGATACGGGTGACCGCGACGGTGACGGTGACCCCTTCAGGGGCGCCGTGTGCGGCGAGGTGAGAGATGACAGCGGCCCGTACCCGGTCGTGGACGTTCCGGGCGGTGTCCAACGCTCTGTGTCCTTCGGTCAGGATGCAGCGCACCTCGATGTGCCATCCCGAGCCGTCCGGCGCCCGGTCGGCGCGAACGCCTGCCTCGGGCGGGGTGCGTGCGGCTGTTGTCCCTGGCCACGTAGGCAAGGCGGCTGCCGTGAGGCGGTGAGCGAGGCGGGGTTGCAGTCCGGCCACGCCGGGAACCGCGAGGGCGGCCTCGGCCGCGACGCCGAGGGGAGGGGGCGTGCCCGTGGCCGCCATCACGGACCACCGCCTGTGCTGTGCCCGGATCCCACGGGGCCGAGGGGCACGAACGGCTCCAGTACGTCGACCACGACGATGTCGACCGTCGTCACGGCCAACCCCAGGGCCTGTCCGGCGGCGTGGATGATCGATCGGCGTACCCGATCGACCGTGTCGGGCAGCGGACGGTCGAGGTCGACGGCCAGGGTCATGGTCACCTGCACGCCGCTGCCCTCACCTGCAACGACGAGCCGACAGGTTGCGGCTCTCGCACCGGGGACCGTATCCGCAGCCTGCCGCAGCGCCTTCGCTGCGGCGCTCTCGGCGATCCGCAGATCCAACTCCGTGTCGGCCAGTGGCAGCAACCGTCCGAGCCGGACCTCGGCCCTCACGATGCTCATGACGCGGTCGGCGAGCGCCTGCAGACCGGGAGGGTCCTTGGCACGCAGCGCCCGCGTCGCCGCGTTCAGCGTGGCCAGTCCCTCGACGGCCTCGCGGCACTGCGGACATGACATGGTGTGCGGATCCGCAGCCGGCATGGCGTCCTGTGCCTGTTCCCAGACGTGGCTGAGCAGGCGACCGCAGGTCAGTACCTCGTCACCCGCGAGCGGGGCCGCCGCATCGATGGCCGGGTCGTCGGGGGGCCCAGCGTTTCCGGGCGGTCCGGGAGGCTGAGCGTGTGGGTCGTCTAGCGCCATGGGGCCATCGCCTCCTTCAGGGACCGGCGTGCCCTGAACAGTCTGCCGCGCACCGTCTGCTCACTGGTACGGGTCACGTGGGCGATCTCCTTGTAGGACAGGCCCTGCAGTTCCCGCAGGATCCAGCAGACACGCTGTGCGGCGTCCAGCTCACCGAGCGCGCAGGCCAAGGCAGCCCTGGCTGCGTCATGTTCGGCGGCTCGGGCGGGCGAGCTCCGCTCGTCGCCCGTTGCGGGTTCGGCGACGGCGTCCAGTGGGAGGGGTGGCAGTCGGCGGCGGCGTGTGTTCAGGCAACGGTTGACCGTGATCCGGTACATCCACGTGCGGAACTCCGCGCCGTGGCGGTATTCGGGCAGTCGCCGCCAGGCGCTGACGAAGGCGTCCTGAACGGCCTCCTCGGCATCCTGGGCGTTGCCGAGCAGGCAACAGGCCAGGGCGAGGAGGGGACGGCTGTGCCGCTGGACGAGAACGGCGAAGGAGTCCTCGTCTCCCTCGGCGGCCCGCACGGCAAGCAGCCCATCCGGCAGGTCGCGTCCCAGTGGTGAAGCAACGGTCCGTTCGCTCATGCCGCTCCTGCTCACGGCTCAAGATGAACGCGTACCCGCCTCCATAAATGTGATGCACATCACACTGAATTCGCGTGAGAAGTCAGCCGCCCGATATGTCCAACGTCCGACGGGCATCACAACGGTGCCCGACCGACCGATCGAGGCGACCGCCATGACGGACATCCGCACCAGTGCCGGCGGAGACACCCGGCCCGCTGGAAACGAGACCGCGCTGAAGGGCCGTACCGGCGCCGGGGCTCCGGCAGAGACAAGGGGGAAGACCACCATCGCAGACAGCGTTGTGGCCAAGATCGCGGGCATGGCCACCCGCGAGGTACCGGGCATCTACAACCTCGGGGCGGGGATGGCCCGCGCCATCGGCGCCGTGCGGGAACGTGTCCCCGGCGCCGGCGGCGGCGTCACGCGAGGCGTGAAGGTGGAGGTGGGGGAGAGCCAGGCCGCCGTGGACCTGGACGTCGTCGTCGAGTACGGCGTCTCGATCGTCGATGTCGCCGGCGACGTACGCACCAACGTGATCAGCGCCGTAGAGCGGATGACCGGACTGGAGGTCGTCGAGGTGAACATCGCCG
The DNA here is from genome assembly GCF_040682635.1 of Streptomyces sp. NPDC051133. Classification (NCBI taxonomy): domain Bacteria; kingdom Bacillati; phylum Actinomycetota; class Actinomycetes; order Kitasatosporales; family Streptomycetaceae; genus Streptomyces; species Streptomyces sp. NPDC051133. Next base: position 295,123 of record NZ_JBFBBK010000005.1, on the reverse strand, counting down.
TCGACGACGTCCATCTCCCCGACGAGGGGGAGGAGCCGGAGGAGGGCCGCGTGAGGTGACCCACCATGATCCGCCGCCGCGTCCTGGCGCGAACGGTGGTCACCTGGATGGCGTTCACGAGATGGGTGAGTGAGTGATGAACACAGCGACTATGGGCCTCGCGGCCGGGATGGCCCTGGGCTTCGCCGGTTACTTCGGCGGCTTCTGGGCATTCCTGCTCGTTCTCGTCCTGGGTGCGGCGGGTCTGGTCGTCGGCCTCGTCCTGCAGGGCGACCTCGACCTCCGTGCACGGAGGCAGCGGTGAGTGCCCGACCCGGCTCCGCCGACCCTCCCGACGCCGGGCCCGGCCCACCGGCGCGGGCCGTCGGCCTGCCGCCCCCGGCCGAGCGAGGCGCCACCGTCATTCCCGACAAGGTGGTCGCCCGTATAGCAGCTCAGGCCGCACGTACGGCTCAGTCCCGGCGTGCCGCCCTACCACCTGACCGGAGCGGATCGGCAGCGCCCAGCGCCTCCGCCGCCACCCATACCGGATCGGTGCGCGTGCACCTGGCCCTGGACTTGCCCTATCCCACCGACATCCCCCACGTCTGCGAGCGGATTCAGCACGACGTCGCCGAGCGGGTGGCTCAGCTGACCGGCCTGCACGTGGCAGAAGTCGCCCTCACCATCCGTCGGCTGGTGACCGCCGCCGACGCGAACCGGGGACGGGTCCGGTGAGCCGTCGCGCTCGGTCGCCCAGCATGCCGCACATGAAGGAGGACCGGAATGACACCGGACCCGAGCCCTCCCACCCCAGACCCCGAACAGTCCATGCACCGTGACACGGTGCCGCCGGAGAGGGAGCCGGCCAAGCCCCCACCGCCCGTGGTCCGCGCGCCGTCTTCCGGCCGCGCTGGTCGCCTTTGCGATTCTCGCGACGGCAGGCGCAGCACTGATCGATGTCGTCGCCGTACGAGCGGGACGCCAGGCAGCAGTTTGGCGAAAGCACCTGGTCGACGAACTCGCCACCCGTCCGGTGGGCGATGTGTGGATGCTCACCGGAGCCGCCGTGGCCGCTGCCGTCGGCATTTGGCTGATCGCCCTGGCACTCACCCCGGGACTACGCCGCCGACTGCCGCTGCGCTCACCTGCCGACTGTCCCCCGCCCCAGTTGCGGGCCTCACTGGACCGCGACGGCGCCGCCGCCCTGCTCCGCGACGCCGCCATGCGGGTCTCAGGCGTGAGCAGAGCACGCATCCGGGTGCGCCGCCGCCGCATCAAAGCCCGCGCGGACGTCCGCTTCCGTGATCCGCAGCAGGTGAAGGACGACCTCGCCGCCGTCCTCAGCGAAGAACGCGGCAGGCTCGCCCTCTCCCGTCCCCCACGAATCGTTGTACGTGTGCGGCAACGCACCGCCTGTCCGACACCCAGCACGGAGCCCACACCATGACGCCGCGATCCGTACTCAACCGCACTCTGCTGGGCCTCAGCGGACTGGTACTGCTCGGCGGCGGCCTGCTGATCGTCGCCGCCGGGCTGGACCTTTACCGGCGACAAGATCTGGCGCCACCCGTCGGCTGGCCCCTGACCACCCCGCACGACGTGCTGCTCAGCTCCGCGGACCGGGCCCGCTGGAGCAGCCAGGGCTGGTGGTGGTGGCCCGCAGTCATCGCCGGCCTCACCCTGATCACCCTGCTCGCCTTGTGGTGGCTGCTGGCCCAACTGCGCCGACGTCACCCCGGAGGGATGCCCGTCGGCGGCACGCCCCCGCAGGAAAGCATCGAACTCCGCGACCGCGCACTCAGCGACGCGATCGCCACCGAAGCCGGCGCCCTGCCCGGCGTCCAGCAGGCGAAGGTCCGCATCACAGGCCGGTCTGCCCACTCTCGCACCCACATCGCCCTCACCCTCACCCCTCAGGGAACACCCGGCGCCGCCCTCAATGCCCTCTGCCAAGGCCCGCTGCGCACGGCCCGCCAGTCCACCGGCTCCCCGGCCATGCCCGCCGAGGCCCGCTTGCGCGTCGCCCGTCACAAACCCCACCGCGCGCTATAGACCCGAGGTAGCCGGTTCATGGAGGGGGGAGAGGAAGAGTCGTATGCCCCCGGTCAGGGGGACTGAGGTGCCTGTGTCTCATTCCTGAGGCCCATCGGGGGTCGAGGCCCATTCCTGAGGCCCATCGGGAGCCGGCCGGCCCCTTACGGAGCCTCCAGCGTCGAGCGGTGATTCCGAGCTCGAGACCCAGTCGTTGAGCCCCGGCTCACCCGCTGCCGACCGCCCAAGCCGTGACCGCCGCGTTCCCGCTCCAGTCCGCTACGTTGCCGAACTCGCCGGCAGGCCGGACGGTCCTGGGCTGCGGCCGCAGGATTCGGGCAGACCCAGCAGGTCACCGTCGCCCTCACCCCTGAGTACGCGCGCCGCGCCTGTGGCTCACGACGGTGGTCTTTCCGCGCCGATGCCCTGGCGCCTGAGACGTCGAAGCCGTCCACCAGGGCACCTTCCTGAAAGTGCAGATCTTCCGGTTCCAATGGGTCGCACACGCAACGCCGTCCGCGTGGACGTCGACAAACCTGCACCCGACGCCCCTCCCCAGGAGCGTGAGGTCACTACCGAACAACGGGGGCCATGGACCGTGCCCAAACCGTGCCCGTAAGAACGGACAGCCACGGTCAGCAGCGGTGCGATCAGGTCCGCGCAACGGTGCCGTCACAACGAATCCACACAGGTCAGCAGCCATGTGGCCGTCCAAGCGCCGTCGCTTCCCAAGCTGAGAGCGCGAGTTCGATTCTCGTCACCCGCTCCATGGAGAAGGCCCAGGTCGCAGACCCGGGCCTTTTTGCTGTGTACGGTGATCACTCACCGCGTGCCAGATTCGTGCCAGAAGGCGTGTCAGCCTCCTTCTTGGCAGCCTCCGCCCGAGCCTTTCGAACGGTGGCGTGGCGCCGGACCGGGTGGAGAGCGTGTGCCCGGTGTGCCGCAGATCGTAGAACCGGAAGCCCTCGGGCATGCCGACGACCTCCCGTGCTTTGCGCCACCTCCGCCCGAAGGTGCTACGGCGGAAGGCGGCTCCTTTCTCCCCCACGAAGATCATCCCGTCGTCGAGGTCGACGTCCTGGCGGCGGAGCCCGGCCAGTTCTTCCGGCCGCATCGGACCGTAGGCACCGAGGTAGACCGTGAGTCGCCACCGCATCCCCACAGCGTTCGCGAGCGCGTCGACCTGGGCGACGGTGGCGATGCGCCGTTCGGCGGCCTTCTCCTTCCCAGCGCCCTTGAGCCGGCACGGGTTTCGGGCGATCAGCTCATCGTCCGCTGCCGTCTCCATGATGGCCTTGAGCAGGCGGTAGGCCTTGGCCGTGATGGTCTTGGCCCCGATCAGCCGCAACCGCTCGGCCCGCCATTCCCGCACACGCGGTGCCGTGATCTCGACCAAGTCGGCGTCGACGAACGCGGTCAGATGCTTGTCGGGGAGGTAGCGGTACAGGTCCCTGGTGAGCGAGGCCAGCTCCCGTTCCTCCACCCACTTGTCGGGGTAGGCCCGAAGCCCACTGCACCGGCCTCCGGGTCCCGCCATTCGCCCCGCCGGATCTCGGTCGTTGCTGATACGCGGCCCATATGCCAGCTGGACCACCAAGCGCACCCACTGCCCCGCCGGCCGCCCCCACCCACGTCGCCAAGTCAGCCAGTGCCCCCCGCTCTGCCCGAGTGAAAGTGCTTCGACAGCCAAGTAGTCGTACCCCAACCGTCGAGGCTGCCGCCACAGGTCAGCACAACAAGTGCCCTCCGGACTGTCGCGAAGCAGCGGGCAGGCACAACAGCGCGGGGCCGCGACCGATCCCCCGATCCGGTCGCGGCCCCGAGTCTCCGGGTGTTGAGACTGGTCACGAGCCGCAGCAGCCTCCGCGATTACGCGTGTGCGATTCACCCGTCCCATTCACCACCCATGCGGTCGCCGGCTGCCGTCGGCTCTCCCGGCTACGCTCGCGTGGGAGCGCCCCGCAGCGCGTGGCTGCGGGGCGCCTAGTGGGGTTTAGTCGACTTCCTGCCCGTTGAACTTGCCGCCCTTGCAGGTCGGGAGGTGGGCCGAGGACAAGTTCGACCGATCGACCGTTCCGCCGCCCTGTTCGCACTCACCCGGGGTGAGGCTGGCGGGGGCGGCGGTTGTGGCGGTGGCGGTTGTGGCGGTGGCGGTGGCTGCGCCTGCGAGGCCGACCCCGGCGAGGGCTGCCGTGGCGATGACGGCGGCGAGGATTCGTCGAATGCGCATGTGGTTCGCCTTTCACGGATTGCCTCGGTTGGGACACCACTCAGCTTGATGTTCATCCATGTGGGCGACACGTCATGTTAGGCCATTCGGGTGAAGGTTTCCGTGGTGGCGAGGACGACGTCGTATCCGGCCCGGCGCAGTTCCGCGCCGAGGCCCGTGTACGGCGCGACGTCGCCGCGCGATCCGGCCGCGGCGATCAGGATCCTCATCGGTGTTCCTCGGAGTCCGTACGGCCGGTCGTGTGGCGGGCCGCGTTGGCGTGGACCGCCCTGCACGTATAGGCGGCCAGGCCCGGGCGCTGCTGCGACGGCGGTACGACCAGGGCGAAGGCCCGCGGGTCGGCGACGAAGTCGTCCGCGATGCGCCGGTGCATGTCAGGTGGGCAGGAGGTGAACCATCGCGAGACGTGCAGGCGGTGCTCCTCGGCGAGGTCCATGGCGCGCTCGCCGTCGCTCGGCTCCCCCTCGTCGAAGGCCGCGCGCAGCTCCGCACGCCAGGCGGCCGCCTCGCCCATGAGCTGCCGCCAGTCCTCCATGGTGTGGGCGGCGGCGCGTGCCATCGCCTCGCGCTGTCCGTCCGACCGGGCCCACTTCAGCTCCGCCTCGGTGGCGTAACTCAGGTCGAAGGTGATCTCGCCGAAGACCTCGAAGCGTTCCTGGGGAGTCAACTGCCGTTGCCGTGCGCGCAGATGGTCCAGGGCGGTCGGGAAGGGGGCCTTGAGCATCGAGGCGATCTCGTCGAGGGAGAAACCGAGCTCGCGGTAGAAGAGGATCTGCTGGAGCCGGACCGGGTCGGCGTCGCCGTAGAGCCGGTAGCCGGCGTCGCTGCGGTCGCTGGGCGAGAGCAGCCCCGCCTTGTCGTAGTGGTGCAACGTACGCACTGTCACACCGGCGAAGGCCGACACCTGTCCCACGGAATAGCTCATCCACCTGCCCCTTCGTCGGCCTACAGCCTCGGGCCTGACGCAGGGAGAGGGTCAAGCCCGGCCGTCGGTCACGCTCGGGGTGAGGTGGCCGTGCGGCGGCCCCGTCGCCCGCTGCGCGAGAAACCCCCAGGCCACAGGCCTGGGGGTGGGTGTCTGATTCCGTGGACCGGCGCGACCGGGCGGAGGCCGCCGGGCGGTGTGTCACCCGCCCGTTGCAGCGGCACTCCGCCCGGCACCGCCGAGACGCGCCGGTGACGACGGGTCAGCGGTGGGAGCGCCGGCCCCAGGAGGCGGTGTCGACGAGACGGCCGTGGTCGTTGCGCAGGCTCGCCGTGTCGACCCTGTCCCACACGGACTTGCGGCGGTCCTGGAAGAGGTCGGTGCGGGTGTCGCGGCCGAAGCCCGTGTGGACGCGGACGGACGACCGTCCGGCGAGGCGGTAGTGGTGGAAGGTGTAGGTGTGGCCGTCCCTGTCGGAGAGGGTCCAGCCGTCGAGGTTGACTGCCTCACGGGAGTTGTTGGTGAGGGCCACCCACTCCCTGTCCAGCGCCCGGTCGGAGTGGTCCCGGCCCCAGTGGCCCCGGTCCGAGCGGTCCCGGTCCGAGCGGTCCCGGTCCGAGCGGTCCCGGTCCGAGCGGTCCCAGTCCGACCGGGTCTGCACCTCGCTGATGCGCACCGAGTCGTAGTGGTGCGAACGGGGTGCCGGGTGGTGGTCGGCGGCGACGGCCGGCAGTGCGACGGCACCCACGGCGGCGGCCGCCACGGCGGCGACGGCGGTCATGCGGCGCACGGAAGCGGAAACAGTCACGAGGATCTCCCTACAGAGGTCCAGAGCACCTTGCCGGCGCCGGCGACGCCGAAGCGTCGCAGGCCGGCAGTGGTGCGTGGTGCGGATGGCGGCCGACTGGCCGCGCACTCACACTCTGCAAGCCGTGTGACCGGTATGTGGGGAGGATGTGTCGGTCATTACCGTTTCAACATATTCCGGTGACAGACAGCTGCATCGTCCATATATTTCCCGAACTCCTCGATTGACCTTTTTTCAGGCGCGGCCGCCGCATCAGCACGGACCTGTGCGGCACAGGGCCTCGGCCCGGCCCGCCCGGCTCGGGCCATGCCCTCACCCGAAAGTGAGTAACAACGGCCGGGCCCACCCGAACGGACTAGTACATCCGGCCACCGCCACCGCCGCCCGCCGACCTGGTCAGTCGGGTACGCAGCCGAACCAGTTCACCGTGGCGTTGTCGGCGGTGTAGCCGAGGCATCTGATGGTCGCGTTGCGCACGGTCTCGGTCCGGTCGACGTCGCCGTTGAGGTACGCCGACTTGTAGTGCGGCTGCACGAGGGTGTCGATCTCGACGGTGTACCAGCGGCGCTTGGTGGCCGGCATGCTGCAGCGGTGGCCGGTCACGTTGCGGCTGGGGCCGTCACTCCATATGGGCCGCTCGGCGCGGGCGCAGTGGGCGCCGGCGGGTTCGGCGCCGGCGGTACCGGCGCCCATGCCGAGCAAGGTCGTGGCGCCCGTGGCCACCGCCGCGGTGGCGCCGAGCAGGCGCCTCAGAGCCGGGTTCATCGATGGGTCCTCCTGCCGACTGTGGTGACCACCCGTAGCCTCCGGGTCACCTTGGGCTGATAGTCACACTTATCTGGCAGGCCCGGCGCGGCGGTCGGCGGCGCAGTCCCCCGTCCCGGTGACAGCGGTGATGCCAATGCAGCAGGCCCGGGCGCCGGGCGAGCCCCTGGGACCACGTGCCGCCGCCTTCGCGCTTACGGGTTCAGGACGACCTTTCCGGCGACCGTGCCGGACTCGGCCAGCCGCAGGGCGTCCGCCACGCGGGCGAGCGGCAGCTGGGCGGCGATCTGGGCGGCGACCTCCCCGCGCTGGAGCGCGGCGAAGACCTGGGCGAGGTCGGCCCGGAGCCGGGCGCGGAAGCGGTTCCTGGCCAGCGCCCGGCCGGCCCAGACGTTGAAGAAGCAGGCGTGGCGGCGGTTGGGCAGCGCGTTCCACAGCCACACCCGGAAGAGCAGCTTGAGGACGGGCCACTGCTTGGACCCCTCGGCGTCACGGGTGGAGGCGCTGCCGTACGAGACGAGCGTGCCGCCGGGGGCGAGGAGGCGCCAGGAGTCGACGATGCCGCGGCCGCCGACGTGGTCGAAGACGGCGTCGACCCCGTGGGGGGCGAGTGCGCGGATGCGCGCGGCGACGTCGTCGCCGCGATAGTCGACGGGGACGACTCCCCGCTCGCGCAGGGCGTCGTGGTGGCGCGCGGACGCCGTGCCGATCACCCGGGCTCCCGCGGCCTGGGCGAGCTGGACCAGGACCGAGCCGACGCCGCCGTTGGCGCCGTGCACCACGACGGTGTGCCCCGCGCGGACCCGGGCCTTGCGGTGCAGCATCTGCCAGGCGGTGATGCCGTTGACGAGGAGGGTCTCCGCCTCCGCGGCACCGATCCCGTCGGGCACCGGCACCACGTCCGCCGCGTCGACGAGCACGTGGCTGGCCCAGCCGCCCACCTTGAGCAGTGCGGCGACCCGGGTGCCGGCCAGGGCCGGGTCGACGCCCTCGCCGGTGGTCAGCACCGTGCCGACCAGGTCGTAGCCGGGCACGAACGGGAACGCCGGCTGGTCGTAGTAACGACCGCGCCGCATCTGCTGCTCGGCGAAGGAGACGCCGGTGGCCTCCATCCGGATCACGACCTGCCCGCGGCCGGCGGTCGGGACCGCCCCGTGCCGGATCTGCAGCCCCTCCGGCTCGACCTTGCCCGGCAGGACGACCTCGACGAGTCCTTCGGCGTTCATGGTGACCTCCACCGCTCCGCTTGCCGCTTTTCTTGTTACGTGTTTTCGCGTTCGTTAGAAGTTGTAACTCGCCGCGCGCGGAAGTGTCAATAACTTCAGTGATAACCTCTAACCATGGTGAGTCAGGAAGCGAAGACCCCGCGGGAGCGCTACCGCGCCCAGGTGCGCACGGAGATCAAGGAACGCGCGTGGGAGCAGATCGCCGCGGCGGGGGCGTCCGCGCTGTCCCTCAACGCGATCGCCAAGCGGATGGGCATGAGCGGGCCCGCGCTGTACCGGTACTTCGGCAGCCGGGACGAGCTGATCACCGAGCTCGTCAGGGACGCGTACCGCAGCCTCGCCGACACCTTCCGCGCGGCCTCGGAGACCGGCGGCGGCGTACCCGCGCTGGCGCACGCCCTGCGGGGATGGGCCCTGGCGGACCCGCAGCGCTACTTCCTCGTCTACGGCACGCCCGTCCCCGGCTACCACGCGCCCGAGGACATCACCGCGATCGCGTCCGAGATCATGGCGGTCCTCCTGGACGCCTTCGCCGCACTGCCGCCCTCGGACGGCCCGGCGACACCGTTCGAGACGCACCTCGAAGGCCACCGGGACTGGGCGGCCGGCCACCCCGCCCCGCCCGCGGCCCTCCGCCGGGCCCTGACCTTCTGGACCCGGCTCCACGGCACCCTGTCCCTGGAACTCGCCGGGCACTTCACCGGGATGGGGTTCGAGCCCGCCGAGCTCTTCGCGGCCGAACTGGAGGACGTGGCGGGACCTTCGCGGGGCTGACGCGGTCCGTGCGCGGGCCGCGGCGTCGCTGCGCGCCGTACGTGCCGAAGTGACGTGCGCCCCGCCCCCTCCCCGGTCCGAGGTGGCGTCGGTGAGCGGCCGGGCGGGGGGCCGGAGCTAGCATGTGAGGTGAGCCAGTCCGACCACGCTCAGTGGAGAACATCGTGACGGAGGACGACAGCCCATCCGACGGTGACCTGGACATGTCGGCGAAGGAGCAGCGTCGGGTGGTCTCCGTGCTCGCGGAGGCCCTGCGCGAGGTCTCGCCCGAGGACGCTCCCCTCACCCTGTGCCGTGCGTGTCTGCGGTTGCTGCCGATCACGGGTGTGTCCCTGTCCGTGCGGGGCCCGGGAGCCGGTCAGGAGGCGCTGCTGTGCGCGACCGACGACGTCGCCGCTCAGCTCGCCGAGCTCCAGTACACGCTGGGTGAGGGCCCCTGTCTGCAGGCGGGAGAGTTCCGGGCGCCCGTCTTCGCCTCCGATCTGCGGGACAGCGGTGCGGCACGCCGGTGGCCGATGTTCGCCGCGCTGGCCGTGCGGGCGGGCGCGCGGGCCGTCTACTGCGTCCCCCTCGGCGGCCCGGCCAGCCCTCTCGGCACGCTGGACATGTACCGCGGGGAGGCCGGTCCCCTGTCGGCCGAGGACATCCGGGTCGCTCTGGTCACCGCCGACGCGGTCACCGCGGCCCTCGTCGCCCTGAACGGGAACGCACAGGACACCGAAGAAGTCGTAGCGTGGCTTCGGGGAGCGGAATCGGACCGCGAGGAGGTCCACCAGGCAGCGGGAATGATGATGGTGCGGTGGGGCGTGGGACCCGACGAGGCCCTGGCCCGGCTGCGTGCGCGTGCCTTCGCCGAGGGCAGGACCGCGAGCGAGGTGGCCCGCGACATCGTCAACCGGACGTCGGACATCACCGGACAAGAGTGAGACGTGCAGAGCATCGACGGCACCGCCGTGGAGGACAGATGAGCCGCGAACAGCAAAGGGCCAGGGCGTTCGTGGGCTTGTTCGACACGCTCTCCGACGATTTCGACCCGCTGACGCTGTTCCAGCGCCTGGTCACCGATGCCGTGAGCTTCTTGGACGTGGACGCGGCGGCCGTGCTGATGGCCAACGCCCGCGGCGACCTGCGGACGATGGCCGCCACCGAGGAGGAGGCCGCCTTCCTCGAACTGCTGCAGCTGCAGCGCGGCACGGCCCGTGCGTGGAGTGCTACCGCAGCGGTGAGCCGGTGCATGTCACCGACCTCGCCAGTGAGAGGCGCTGGCCCGAGTTCACGCCGACCGCCCTGGAGTTCGGCTACCGCTCGCTGCACACGGTGCCGCTGCGGCTGCACGAGCGGGTGCTCGGCGCGCTGAACGTCTTCCGGCGCGAGGCGGGAGACCTCTCGGACGCCGACGAGCAGGTGGCCCAGGCGATGGCGGACGTGGCCACGCTCGCCCTGCTGCACTGGTCGAGGGAGCCGACCGGGGAGGAGGAGGTCGTCACCCGCGTCCAGAGCGCCCTCGCCGCCAAGGTGATGCTGGAGACCGCCAAGGGCATGGTCGCGCAGTACGCGGGCGTCTCCATCGCCGAGGCGAGCCGCATGCTCCGGGCGTACGCCCTGCGGCACCGGGTCCGCCCGAGCGACACCGCGCTCGCGCTCACCACGCGCACCCTGGACCTGGCGGACGTCACGGCCCCCGTGGACGAGGACGCCCCTGACGCCCCGGCCCGGTGACGCCCCTCGGTACCGGGCCTGGGCCCTCTCCAGCGGATCTTTCCGGGGTCGCGGGGCCCGGCACGCGCGTCTGCCCCCGCTCGGGTCGCCCGGAAGGCCCCGTCAGCCGGAGCAGGCCTGATCCGAAGGAAAGGACCTATCCGAAGGAAAGGACCTAGGTGTCCGGGCCGGCTTGGTCCCGGACAGCGCGGCGCCCAGGGCCTGGCGGGTCTCGTCGGGCAGCCGGCCGCCCCGCACCGCCGCCACGATCTGCTCTGCGATCGTCCGCAGCTTGACGTTGGTCCGCTGCGACACCTGCTTGAGGACCGCGCAGCCCTGCTCGGGGCGCAGCCCTTCGAGGGCGATGACCACGCCGATCGCCTGGTCGATGACGGCGTGCGAGGCGATCGCCCGCTGGAGCTGACCGATCTCCTCCCGCAGCGCGGCGACCGTGTCGGACGGCTCGCCGGGGTGTTCACCGAGGCCTCCGGCCACGGCGTCGGCTCCGGCCTTCGCCGGCGTGTGCACTGTGACCACCTCCTGGGCTACGGCATCGCCCGTACGGGACGGCACCACCCTCCGTCGGATACCCCCTGGGCGCGCGCCATGCGGTGAGCCGCGTCCCGGAGGAGGGACGCACCCCCACAGCATCGGGTGAAGACGAGGTCGCAGGGCGACGACGCGCCTGGGCCGGCGGAACATGCGGGCGGGGGTGGCCGGGCGGAGAATGAGTGCAGGTGGGGCGCCGCGCTCCGCTGCTCCTCATCACCTGCGCGAACGGATCCGCACAGCACGCCCCCGCAGCCCGCCCGGACGTCTCGCGCTCACCTCCGTCCGCGTATCGCGCGCGTGAAGCGGAGGTGTTCATCATGGGCGGTGTCGACGGACCGGCTCTCGAAAGTCTGCGCGAGGCACTGCGGGGGCCTGTCGTCGCCCCGGGAGACACCGGTTACGACGAGGCCCGCAGCATCTACAACGCCATGATCGACCGGCGGCCGGCCGCGATCGCCGGCTGTGTCGACGTGGCGGACGTACGCGCCGTGCTCTCCTTCGCCCGGGACACCGGGACGGCTGTGGCGGTGCGCGGCGGCGGACACAGCGGGCCGGGGCTGTGCCTGGCCGACGACGGGCTGACGCTCGATCTGTCCCCGATGCGCTGGGCGCACGTCGACCCGGAGGCCAGGACCGCCCGGGTGGGCGGCGGAGCCCAGCTGGGCGACCTCGACCACGCGGCACACGCGTTCGGCCTGGCCACACCGGCCGGGATCATGTCGACCACCGGGGTCGGAGGCCTCACCCTCGGTGGCGGGCACGGGTACCTGACCCGCGCGTTCGGGCTGAGCATCGACAACCTGCTGTCCGCCGACGTCGTCCTCGCCGACGGCACCTTCGTCACCGCGTCCGAGGACGACCACCCGGACCTGTTCTGGGCGCTGCGGGGCGGCGGCGGCAACTTCGGCGTCGTCACGTCGTTCACGTTCCGGCTGCACCCGGTGGACGCGGTCGGCGTCGCGGTCACCCTCTGGCCCGTCGACCGTACCCGCGAGGTGCTCCAGTGGTACCGGGAGTTCCTGCCGGCCGCGCCGGAGGAGCTCTACGGCTTCTTCGCGCTGCTGACGGTCCCGCCCGGGCCGCCGTTCCCCGAGCCGATCCACGGCCGGAAGATGTGCGGTGTGGTGTGGTGCTACACCGGGGACCTGGCGGACGACCGCCTGGAGAAGACGCTGACCGTGGTGAACGCGCCCGGGCCGCCCGCCTTCCACTTCTCCACCCCGATGCCCTACCCGGCCCTGCAGACCATGTTCGACCAGCTGCTCCCCAAGGGGCTGCAGTGGTACTGGCGCGGCGACTTCTTCGACCGCGTGTCCGACGACGCCGTCGCGGTGCACGAGAAGTACGGCCAGAACCTCCCCACCGCCCTGTCGACGATGCACCTGTACCCGGTGGACGGGGCGACCCGCCGGACCGGTGCCGGGGACACGGCCTGGGCCTACCGGGACGCGGTGTGGTCCGGTGTCGTCGCCGGCATCGACCCCGACCCGGGCAACGCCGGCATGGTCCGCCAGTGGTGCGTCGACTACTGGTCCGACCTGCACCCGCACTCCATGGGCGGCGCCTACATCAACTTCCTGGGCGAGCAGGAGAGCGCCGACCGGGTCCGGGGGACGTACCGCGGCCACTACGACCGGCTGGCCGAGGTCAAGCGCGCCTACGACCCGGACAACTTCTTCCGCGCCAACCAGAACATCCCGCCCCCGGCCGCCTGAGCGCGGGCGGGGGCGTGGAGCGGTCAGGCGTCGCTGCGCACCAGCCGGTGTGCCGCCGCGGCCAGCAGGAGTGCCGTCCAGCCGAGGAACACCAGCAGCCCGGCCCCTGGCGACAACGTGGTGGCGTCGCGGGTCAGGGCGAACAGGGACGCGCCCGCGTGGCTCGGCAGGTAGGGGCTGATGTCGTCCTGCCAGGAGGTGGGGAGCAGCGAGACGAGCCCGGGGACCAGCATCAGGCCGGCGACCAGCACCGAGATACCGCCGGCCACCGAGCGCAGCAGGGCGCCCAGGGCGGTGCCGATCACGCCGACCAGGCCCAGGTAGAGCCCGGCGCCCAGCAGGCTGCGGACGACGCCCGCGTGGGAGAGGTCCAGTGCGGCGGGGGTGCCCGCGACGATGCCGCTGCCGGCCAGGAAGGCGACGAACGCGCCGAGGGTGCCGACGACCAGCGCGACCAGCCCGAGCACGGCCGCCTTGGACCACAGCACGGGCAGTCGGCGCGGTACGGCCGCGAGCGTGGAGCGGATCATGCCGGTGGAGTACTCGCCCGCCGTGGCCAGCACGCCGAGCACACCGAGCGCGAGCTGGGCGAAGTTGGTGCCGAAGAGGGACAGGCTCACGGCCGTGGCGCGGGCGAAGTCCCGGTTCATGCGGGGGGTGCCGTACATGGTCCGGTAGCGGGTCGCGGCGATCAGTCCGAAGGCGACGAGGAAGAGCAGGCCGAGGCCGAGGGTGATCCAGGTCGAGCGCAGCGTCCAGAACTTGGCCCACTCGGAGGCCAGCACCCGCCGTACGGTCACGCGGTAGGCGGGGCGGGCGGGGGGTGCGGTGCGGGATGCCCCGGCGGCGGCGGTGAGGGTGCTCATGCCGTCCTCCCGGCGGTCCCGGCGAGGCCGGCACCGGCGCCGTGGGCCATGGTGCCGTGGTATTCGACGGCGTCCCGGGTCAGCTCCATGAAGGCCTGCTCCAGGGAGACGGCCCGGGGGGTCAGTTCGAACAGCGGGATGCGGTGTTCCGCCGCCCTCAGCCCGATCTCGCGGGCGGTCAGGCCGGTCACCTGCAGCTCCTCGGAGCCGGCCCGGCCGGTGACGTCGACGTCCGGCCCGGCCAGCACGTCCCGCAGCCGTTCCGGGTCGCCGGTCGTGACCTTCACCGTGTCGCCGCCCGCCTGGCGGACCAGGTCCCGCACGGTGGTGTCGGCCAGCAGCCGGCCACGCCCGACGATGATCAGGTGGTCCGCGACCTGCGCCACCTCGCTCATCAGGTGGGAGGAGACGAACACCGTACGGCCCTCGGCCGCGAGCGAGGTGAGCAGGTTGCGGATCCACAGGACGCCCTCGGGGTCCAGTCCGTTGACCGGCTCGTCGAGCATCACCGTCTGCGGGTCGCCGAGCAGCGCCGCGGCGATGCCGAGCCGCTGCCCCATGCCCAGCGAGAAGGCACCGGCGCGCTTCTTCGCGACGCTGCCGAGCCCGGCCAGCTCGACGACCTCGTCCACCCGGCGGCGCGGGATGCCGTGGGTCAGCGCGAGCGCCCTGAGGTGGTGATAGGCGGAACGGCCCGGGTGGACGGACCGCGCCTCCAACAGCGTGCCCACCTCCTGGAGCGGCGCGCGGTGGCGGGCGTAGGGGCGGCCGCCCACGGTGACGGTGCCGCTGGTCGGGGCGTCGAGGCCGACGACCATGCGCATCGTCGTGGACTTCCCCGCGCCGTTGGGGCCCAGGAAGCCGGTGACGGTGCCGGGCTTCACGGTGAAGTCCAGCCCGTCGACGGCCGTCTTCTCCCCGTACCGCTTGGTCAGTTGCCGTGCCTCGATCATGGGCGCTCTTTCTCTCGGACCCGGGCGTCCGTCGCGTCCGACGCCTCACCGGCCACGCTAGGGTCCGGTTCGCCCCGATTTCGCGGTACGGGGGCCTGAACGGGTTCACTCCCCGATCGGCACCGCCCGCCCGCTGACCCGGACCCGGGCGTCGTGCGGGTCGACCTCGACGGTCAGGTCACTCGGCCGCCCCATGTCCTCGCCCTGCCGGATGGTGAGCGCACCCGGTGCGGTCACCAGGCCGAGCGCCCGCAGGTACCCGCCGAACGCGGCGGCCGCCGCCCCGGTTGCGGGATCCTCGACGACACCGCCGACGGGGAACGGGTCGCGGGCGTGGAAGCGGTCGTCGCTCTCCCGCCGGACCAGGTGCACGGTCGTCCAGCCGTGTTCGCGCATCACGGCGGCGAGGGCCTCGAAGTCGTAGTCCAGGTCGGCCAGCCGGGCGCGGGAGCCGGCGGCGAGGACCAGGTGGTCGTTGCCGGCGAAGGCGACGTGCGGCGGCAGCGCCGGGTCGAGGTCGGCCCGCCGCCACCCGAGGGCAGCCAGCGTGGCGTCCACCTCGGCGTCCCGGGCCGGGCGGGACCGGGTGGGGACGCTGGTGAGCGTCGCCCGCACCGCGCCCCCGCCGTCGGCGACGGTCGCCACCCCGATCTCACCGGCCGGCGTGTCGAAGACCAGGTCGCCGGGGCCGATGCGCTCGGCGAGCGCCACGGCCGCGGCGACGGTGGCGTGCCCGCAGAAGGCGACCTCGGCGAGGGGGCTGAAGTAGCGGAGCGTGAACCGGCGCCGGTCCTCGTCCCGGGAGGTGACGAACGCGGTCTCGGAGTAGCCGACCTCGGCGGCGACGGCCAGCATCCGCTGCTCGTCGAGGCGGGCGGCGTCGAGGACGACACCGGCCGGGTTGCCGCCCTCGGGGTCGGAGGTGAACGCGGCGTAGCGCAGGACTTCGGTGGTGATGGGGAGATCCATGCCCTCATCGTCCCGCCCCAACGCCATCAATACCAACGATAGTTGTTCATGCGTGCGATCGGCATTTCCGATGGCTCGCTAGGATCCGGTCATGGACACCCGGCTGCTGCAGACCTTCACCGCGCTCGCCCGGACGGGAAGCTTCACCGCGGCCGCCGCCGAGCTGCAGCTCGCGCAGTCCACGGTCACGGTGCAGATCAGGAGTCTGGAGAAGGCGCTGGGCACCCGGCTCTTCGACCGGCTGGCCCGGGGGGCGCTGCTCACCGAGGCCGGGCACCGGCTGCTCGCCCTGGCCGAGGAGGTCCTGGAGGCCGAGTCACGGCTGTTCGCGGCGGCCGGCGAGGATGGCCCGGTGGCCGGGACGGTGGTGGTGGGTGCGGGCGAGACCCTGTGCGCGGCGCATCTGCCCGGCGTGATCGCCGCGCTGCGCGGCCCGTACCCGGAGGTGGACGTCCACCTGGAGCCGTGCGGCACCGCCGGCGCCGTGGAGGGGCTGCGGGCGGGGCGGCTGGACCTCGCGCTCCTGCTGGAGGAACGCGTCGACCACCCGGACGTCACGGCCGAGTGCATCGCCGGCCAGCCCCTGGTCCTGCTGTGTGCCCCGGACCATCCCCTCGCCGCCCGCCGACGGCCCGCGACCTGGCCGGAACTGGCCCGTGAGACCTTCTTCCTCCACGAGCAGGGCTGCTCCTACAGCGACCGGCTCGCCGAACGTCTGCAGGCGGTCCACGGTGCCCGGCCCCGGCTCACCCGCTTCGGCAGCATCGAGGCCACCCGTTCCTGCGTCACCGCGGGACTGGGCCTGACCGTCCTGCCGCACGCCAACGTGGCCGAGTCCCTCACCACCGGCCGCCTGGCGGCCGTACCCGGCCCCGCCCTCCCGGCCGTCTCCGTCCACCTGGCCCACCACCGCCGCCGCCGTCCGTCCCGGGCGGCACGGGCGGTCGCGGAACAGGTCGTGCGGCATTTCCAGGGACCGGCCGACCATCTCTGACCGGCCACGACGGTGATCCGCTACGCTGCGCCCGTTCGGCACCCGGGGGGAGACACATGTTCGGCAGGCGACTGCTCGTGACCGCGCTGACGGCGGTGATCGTGGGCGGGCTCGGCGGATGCTCCGGCGGCCGCGGCGACGACTCCGCCCCGGACCGGCCCTCCGCGAGCGTCGGCGGCGCCCCGGCCCCCGCCCCGGCCCCCGAGACGGTCACCGGGCTGCGGGACGAGACGCGGCACCTGGCCGAGCGGACCACCAGGGCCACCCGGCCGCGCACGGTCAGGAGGTGCACGACCGGGACGCGCCGGGTCCGGCACACCTCGCGCAGCGGGTCGGGCATCCACCGCACGACGCGCACCTGGTACACCACCGAGCACGAACGGGACTGCCGGCGGGTGCGCAGCGGGACGGAGACGTACACGGAGGTGCTCCGGCCGGAGCGGTGGTGCGTGCGGCTGGACGATGTGGACGGCGACCGCGAGAAGGACGACGTCTGGTACCGCGTGACCCGCGCGGACTACGACACGGCCCTGGCCGCCGACGATCACGCCCGTCTGGAGTTCGTCCCCCAGGGCCGGCAGGACGCCGGCTGCTGAGCCCGCTCGCCCCGCCCGGGCGAAGCGCCTCGGCCCGTCAGCCGTCTGTCCCGGCGCACCAGTACCGCCGTGTTCAGGGCGACGAACGCGAAGGCCGCCGCGAGGGGGGCCAGGTAGTACACCATCACCGCTCCTCCCCGGCCGAGCGCGCCCGGGTGATCGCCGACTCCACCGCCGCGACCCGGTCCGCGAGCAGGCCGAGGGCGGCCACCGCGCGGGTCAGCGGGTCGTCGGCGGGGCCGCCGAGGGTGCGGGCGCGGACGTGCGCGGTCTTCAGCTCGGTCCAGCGGGCGGACTGTGCGGGGGTGAGCGTGGAGCGGAGTTCGGCGAGTTTCAGGAGGTTGGCCTCGGCGCCCGTGGTGAGCGTCTGGGCCTCGGCCGTGTAGTGGTCGTGGACGACGGCCTCGCGCTCGGTGTCGTTCATGACCGGCCGCAGCCGCTGGACGATCTTGTTCATGTCGCGGTACGAGCCCTGCAGCCGGAACGGCGGTTCGGTGCGGGCCTCCTCCGACTGGGCGGCGGAGGCGATGTAGGCCGCGTTGACCGTGAGGATCGTGTCGCGGACGACGAGGAGGTGGCGCAACAGGGCGACGACCCGGTCGAGTTCGGCGGGGGGCAGGGGCCGGGTGAGCCGGTCGGGGTGGGCCGTGGGGTCGGCCGTGGCCAGCCGGACCAGCAGGTCCAGGTCGGTGCGGTCGCGGGCGGCGAGCGGCGCCAGCACCTGGTTGGCGGTGAGCGCGTTCTCCACGAAGCTGAAGCCGAAGACGTCCTCCTTGCCGGTGAGGACGTCACCGAGGTTCCACACGTCGGCCCGGCTGGCGAGCATGTCGGGGATGCGGAAGCGCTCGCCGGACTCGGTGTAGGGGTTGCCGGCCATGCAGACCGCGAAGCGCTTGCCGCGCAGGTCGTAGGTGCGCGGCTCGCCGTCCCACACGCCGTCCACGCGCCGGGTGGTGTCGCACAGCGGGATGAACTTCTGCAGCAGCTCCGGTGAGGTGTGCTGGATGTCGTCCAGGTACAGCAGGGTGTTGTTGCCGGCCGCCAGCGCGAAGTTGATCTTCTCGATCTCGCGGCGGGCGGTGGCGTTCGGGGCGTCGGCCGGGTCCAGCGAGGTCACGGCGTGGCCGAGCGCCGGTCCGCTGACCTTGACCAGCATCAGGCCCAGCCGGTCGGCGACGTACTCCATGAGGGTCGTCTTGCCGTAGCCCGGAGGGGAGACCAGCAGGAGCAGGCCGCCGGTGTCGGTCCGCCTGCCCTTGCCGGTGGTACCGATCTGACGGGCCAGGCTCGCGCCGACCAGCGGCAGGTACACCTCGTCCACGAGCCGGCCCCGGACGAACGCCGGCATCACCCGCGGGCGGTGGTCGTCCAGCCGGAGCCGCTCGCGTTCGGCGGAGACCAGGGCCGTACGACGGCGCTGGTAGGCGCGGAACGCGGGCACCTCCTCGGCCGCGAACCGGGCGGTGCGGGCGAGGAACTCGTCCAGGCGCAGGGTGAGCCGGCCGCCGGTCAGACGCGGGTGGGTGCCCAGCAGGCCCTCGGCGGTCGCGGTCAGCGGGGCGTCGCCGTCGTAGCGGGGCAGGCCGGGGCAGAGTTCGGCGGCCACCGCCTCGGCCAGCTCACCGGGACCGGCCTCGGTGCCGGTGGCCTCGGCGAAGGAGCCGAGCCAGGCCTCGACGACCTGCCGGCGGGCCGCCAGGTCGTCGGCCGGATGAGCAGCGAACGCAGCGTCCAGGCCGTCGTCGACGACCTCACCCGCGGCT